>JAHLFV010000064.1 GCA_018883625.1 Candidatus Treponema excrementipullorum | reverse complement strand
TTGCTAATAAGGAATTATATTCTGAGATCCTGGGAAATACGCTAAAAGCTATACGGGAAATCGAAAAGCTTTTAAATATAAAACTGTCGGAGCACTATATAGAATTTTTACAGGCAGGAATTGGTAATTATATATATAATCCTGATTCCATAGATGAATTCAGAGCTTATGATGCAGAAGAATTATATGGTTTTAATTACATCGGCGAAAAAGTCGGTGACAGCGCTATTGAAGAGTTAAAAGATTTCCTGATTGTTGGACAGGATGAGGGAGAAAACAGTTATTTTTTTGACATCCACAATACATTACATTACGGAATTAATACTTTCTGGAGAGTGGATAGAAGCTTATGTTCTGATTTTGAAATAGTCGGTAAGACTTTTATTGATTTTTTAGAACAGATTGTATTGCGAAAACCAATCAATGCGTTACACCCTTTTGAAAAAGAAAAAAAAACAATATCTGGAAATAATAAAGCTTTTTTTATTAAAAAGCTTTGCGAACAAATGTCAGCAGATGAATTATACATTACAAGTAATAAAATCAGTGTCTCAAAAAATTATCTGTCAGAAATAAAGCGACGTAATGATGTCCGGTTTATTTCAACAGAATACAGCAATCAGCATATTGAAACTCTAATAAAACTTCAAAATATAATGAATAATGCATTCCCGACTTCATTTGTATTTTTATTGTTACATTTAGATGACTTTTCTTTTTATCAGGGAAATATATTTTTTTTGTTGTTGCTGGATGAGCAATTAGAAGTGCTTAATATTGGGAAAAAATCAAAAACATATTTAAAAAATATGTTTATTTTTGCATGTAATTCTTATTCTTTATCTTCAAAAATAAACGGAAGTTACTTTGATTATTTTTTCATTGACCCGACAAATAAACTTGACGAAGGGCCGGATGCAATTTATATGATAAGTGAGAAATCCAAGAAACTTGCGGAAGCCTGTTATATTGCAAAAGACATTGTAGATTTCTTCCGGAGTTTTGCTGAAGGGAAAGAACTGAGCACGACACCGATTGGTACAATTCCGGGGGAATGAAACAATCATGAGAGATAAAATAAAAAGCAAACAGTATTTTGATGAATTTATCAGAGAAGATCATACCAGAATTTTAAATTTATCAAAAAAAATTGAAGAAGGAAAAATACAAGAAGCAAGAATTGTCCCTGTGAAACAAGGAATTTTTCAAATTAAACTTGGGATTATTATAGCAAAATATTCACGGGGAGATAGTATTCAGGATTTAGAATTAAGCTTTGTTCCGATTTATAAAGAATGGATAAAGACTTTTTTTTCTCCGGAGGTATATAACGAAAATCTCAAGATGATTTCATTAGCTGTTTTATTTAATATGGAGCCCGATTTTCTTTTATTAGCAAAGAAAAAATTGATTGAAAATCATATTGATGATTGGCTGTATAACTTTCTTTTGAATGAGAAACAGAATGAATCCGGTTTTTTATTTCCAAAAAGGTTTCGCATTTTTAAGGAAATCGCGGAAAGTGTAAATAAGATTGAATTGTTGAAAAAATACTTAAAAGGCTGGTATAATACAGACTGTGAAGTGTTTGAAGCTCACAAAAGTGATCAGAAAATTTACTATGGTTACTGGAGTTTTGAAGCAGGGGCAGCAGTTAAAATTCTTGGCATAGATGACAGCGGACTAAAAGACATTCCTTATTATCCTTATGATTTAGTTCATTACAAGGAGTAACAGAAGATGTTTGAAGATGAGTTTTCAGCATTACAGGCAGATATGGTCGATATCTGCAACGAGTATTCTAAAGGGATGGCAGATACAATTTTTATTTATGCTGCAAATGAAGGCATGATTTTAGTACAACATTTTTATTGCATTAATTGTAATCTTTACGAATGCAGCAAACTCAATAATGCAGGGTTAAAAGTTAATTTCGATACATCAGATGGCTGTCAGGAACAAGTACTGGATATCTTAAACGAAGATATACAAAAAATTGAATCTGTTTGCAACAAATATGGGCAGCCGGTACCCAAATTGATGAAGCTTACATATGAACCAAAGACAAAAAAATTCAATGCCGAATATACATATGAAAACCAAACTTCTGATGATGTTTCTGTATTTGATAATTATGACGCTTGGTTCGAAGAAGAGCAAAGGCGGCTTGAAAAGATACAGGGCAAATAAACTGCTGTCAGCAGAGAATACTTCTTTATTTTATGCGTAATCAATCTGCTGTAAAAGGAACGCTTTCTTCCAGCAGCTTTTTGCGCTGGCGCCAGTCCGGCTGTATGGCGGTCAGAAGGGCGTAAAACTGCCTTGAGTGGTTGGCGTATATGAAATGGCAAAGCTCATGGACGGTTACGTATTCGATACAGTTCCGGGGAAGACGGGCGAGCAGTGTATTCAAGGTGATTATTCCCTTTTGGGGAAGGCAGGTGCCCCACTTTGTTTTCATTTTACGGAGGCGAAGAACCGGAAATGGAACGCCGTATTTTGCGAAAACAGGATAGGCTTCCTTTAACACGCTGGCGAATAACTCCCGGTACTGTTTCTCAAGATATTTTTCCACCAGACGGCGGCGGGAATCACTGTCGCCGGGCTCTCTTGCCTGCAAAAGAATGTAAACCCCGTCGGAAGTGATGGAGTTTTTTCTGCCCTTTTCCACCTTGAGCCGAAGCGCCCGCCCTGCCAGGTAAAAGGTTTCCCCGCTGACATAACGCTTTGGGGCGGAAGATTCAGAAGTCTGGCGGGAAAATTTTTCCCGGGCTTTTCGGATAAAGGAGGCATTGGAGCTCACAAAGGAATTTATGCGTTCCTCCGGAACCGAAGGGGCGGCGGAAACATAAACCGATCCGTCCCGGCGCACCCGCAGGTTTATGTTCTTAACCGCCTTTCTTTCCAGCACATAGCGGATTTCCCCGGTTCTGTCACTTACCGCGCAGGATTGCAGATTGTTCACTGTTTGAATCTCCTGACTGCAACGGTCTTTACGTTTTCGATTACTTTATCCACGGTGTCAAAATCAAAGGTGACGCCGTGTTCTTTACCGTACTCATAAAAATAGTCGTCTATTTTCTGGGAAATACGGTCGTGAATGGTCTTATTCTGACTCCAATCAACCTGACTGTGCTCTTCTATAATTTTGGTCATGTCCTTTGCAATCTGGGCTGTGGATTCATAAGAAATATCAGCTTCCTTTACTTCCGAAGCATCATCAAAAACGGCGGAAATCACTCCGTAAAAGGCCTGGGCGTTCACATCATTTTTTATTGATTCCGGAAAAGACAAACCGCTGTTGCCGTTGCGGAAATCATTTACGATTGCCTGCATTTTCTCAAGATATTCAGCATCAGAAATAATTTTATCCCGGTACTGTTCCAACGCTTCTTTTATGCGCTTTGAAAAACTGTAGTAATAGGCGGGATTTTCTTCATACTTTTCACTGATGGATTTCGTAAGTCTGCTGGCAATAGCCTCTGCCTTTGCCCTGGCGGATGTAAGTTCCTGCAACTCTTTTTCAAAATCTTCCTTATTGAGAATATCCACAGGAGCGGTAATCTGTTTGAGACCTGCAACGGAAAGATGGGTGTCCAACAGATTTTGCATGAGAGGCTCATATTCTTTGTTGTCCACTGCATCTCCGTATCTGATTTTAACACTACGGCGTACCTTTGAAAAAAACACAAAGGCTCTCTGGTATTTTTTTATTTCATCCTTAGGCATCGCTTCGTAGGCTTTTTGGGAATTCAGAACAATGTTCAATGCTTTGCCGAAAATGCACAGTCCGTTGTAAAAATCTTCCCTTCTTTTTTCATCTGCCAGGGAAGTTTCCACAGCCTCTGTGTCTTTAAGGTCAATGCCTGAAAACAGTTCTGAAAGGTTGCTGTAAGCCTGCCGCAAGGTTCCTGCGGCAGACACCACATCGGTAATAACACCTTTTAAGTCGCTGCCGTCAAAGTTTTCCAAGCCGGCTCCGGCATACATATCCATTGCCGTATCCAGTTTGTTTATCAGTCCCCGGTAGTCTACAATAAGGCCGTAGTCTTTCCCTTCACGCAGACGGTTTGTCCGGGCGATGGCCTGCAGCAGTCCGTGTTCTTTCAGTTCTTTATCGATGTACAGCACCTGGCAAACCGGCGCGTCAAAACCGGTAAGAAGTTTGCTGCACACAATAAGGATGTCTATGTCTCCGGCACAAAACCTGTCCTTGAGGGATTCTTCGTATTTGTCGGGATTGGAATACTGCTTCATCATTTTATTCCAGAAAGTTAAAACCAGGTCGTCGGTCCCTTCGTCAATGCCCTCCGCGCCTTCCCGCATATCGGGAGAAGAAATCACGACGGCACATTCCAAGTCCCCGAATTCCTCAAAACATTTCAGATACCGCACGGCGTCCCGTTTGTAATTTACCGCCAGCATTGCCTTAAAGCCGGTGTTCTTTATGGTTTCGATAAAGTGATTGTTTATATCAAGGGCAATGCGTTTTATTCTGGCATTGGCAGAAGCCAGACGGCGGATGCTGCTCCATTTTTTGGCAAGGTCGTTTTTCTGGGCTTCTGTAAGGCGTTTTGTAGTCTGTTCAAACCACAAATCAATGTTTGCCTCGTCAACGTTCTGTTCCACAAAACGTCCTTCGTAAATCAGGGGAACAATGGCCTTGTCGTCAACGCCGTCCTGAATCGTGTACTTGTGAATCAATGTGCCGAATTTTGTTAAGGTGTTTTTTTCCTGCTTCATCAGAGGCGTACCGGTAAAACCGATATAACAGGCCCGGAGAAACACTTTCCGCATTTTTGCCGCCAGCTGGCCGTAATTGGAGCGGTGGCTTTCGTCTATAAGAACGAACACATCAGCAGAATTGTTTTTTACCTCCTGGTTTTCTGCGGTGTTAAATTTATTGATAATGGTGGTGATAATGTCAGCTTTTCCTTTATTGATTAAATCCACCAGATTTGCACCGCTGGTGGCTTGCGCAGGAATAAGACGGGTATGGGCAAAGGTTCCGGCAATCTGATTGTCCAGTTCCCTGCGGTCGGTGACAACCACCACTTTTGGGGAGATGTCTGACAGTTCCATTAAAAGGTATTTTGCCAGCATTACCATGGTAAGGCTTTTGCCGCTGCCCTGGGTGTGCCAGATGACGCCGCCTTTTCTGACGCCGCCGCCGCTGCGTTGGGAAACGGTTTTTATGATTTCTTTTATGGCAAAATACTGCTGGTACCGGCATATTTTTTTTACATTGGCGTCAAAAAGCACAAAGTACCGGGTCAGTTCCAAAAGACGGCGGATACTGAAAAGGGAAATGAAAATCCTGTCCTGCTCCGCAGGCGTTCTGTGGGGAACACAGCGGGCAAGTTCCTGTTCCAAAAAGGCGGCGTCCTGCTCCCGCCAGGTGCTCCAGAATTTTTTCTGCGTACCGCAGGTGGCATACTTTACCGTGTTTTTGTTTGTGGACGCCACAATTTGGGCAAACACGTAGAGCTGGGGCGTATATTCTTCCTGCTGGTTCCTTACGGTCTGGCTCACGCCCTGCTCCGCGGAAATCTCCGGCGGTTTGCATTCAATGACCGCAAAAGGAATACCGTTCACAAACAGCACAATGTCCGGCCGGGTGTTGTGCAGCTTATCCTGACTTTCCACGGAAAATTCCTGTGTTACATGATACACATTGTTTTCCGGATGGTCCCAGTCTATGTATTTAAGATTAAAACTCTGGGGGTTGCCGGCTCCCACCAGTTCAGGATAACTTTTTCCTAAAAGTAAGGCGTCGTAGATTTTTTCGGAAGTGCGGACAAGTCCGTCTGTAAGGGGAAGTTCCAAGTCGTTGATTGCCTGCTGAATGTTGGCGGCAGAAAATTCCTTTTCCGTTCCGGCGTAGCAGAAACGGTTCATTTTGCGCAGTTGTTCCCGAAGAATATCTTTTAAAAGCACATGGTACCGGCTACCCCGCTGCAGGCCGCAGTCTTCCGGGGAAATGTAGGTGTAGCCCAATGCCTGAAAGAGCTCCAGCGCCGGATTTTGGGAAATATTTTTTTCAAGATAAGAGTCTCTGTTCATGCGTCAGTCTCCTTTCGGAAATATCAGTAAAAGCGGGAATAGTGAGGCAAGAAATCCCGCCTCGAATAATTCCTCAATAAGATTGCATTTCTTCAACCGCCTGAATTTTTTTGATAATCGCTTGAACAATTATCTCAATATCACTCCCTGCCCCATAATCTGCTGCAGCAATAAAATTAACTCGGCCAGCCACTTTTAATTCTTTAGCTGCATCTTTTCCCTTCTCTTGGTCAAAAACCGCAATAGATTGTCCACCATTAGATTTTACAAGCTTCATGCATGGAACATCAGTCAAGCCATCACCAATATAAATCATATTGCGGAAGGGTACACGGCGCTCATTTTCGGGCGTAAAACGATTCAATTTGTCAGCACTTTTGCTGTCAATAGTAAGTACTCCTTTATTGATTCGGAACAGAAATTGAGTTTTTGCAGTGTAATTTACAGCAAATTTAGGCCACTGGATAGAGTCATTATAATCATACATAAATTCACATGCATAGATTTTTTTGAAAAAATGTGCAATTTCGGTTCCTTCAATAATTTCTTTGATGCCGGAGGAAACAATGTAATGCTCCACTCGTACACCTATCTTTTCTGCATAAGCGTTGATTCGTTCGAACCATGTTTTTACACCGTCAAAGTATTCAACTTTACTTCCCATTTCCCGAAAAGTATCTCGTGTAATAGGAACTTTCTTTTCTTTTGCCTTTTCAACCATTTTATACATATAGGCTAAAATATTATCCATTTCCTCATCGTCAGTCATCGCATTAACTTCATCCCAAAATGCGGAGGAGCTCATACCTAATGCAGGAATAAAGGCATATTCCTGCATGTCTTTTGTACAAAGCGTTTTATCAAAATCATACATAATGGCAACGATAGGTTGTTTCATAGTTACCTCCTTATACCCCTCCTTATACCCTCACAATTCCCGTCAGCAACAGCTGCATCAGGGCTTTTTTCTTTTGTTTTTCCTGTTCGATGTCCTTCCGGAGCAGATCGATTTCACGATCAGCTGCAGAAAGGATTTCGGCAATGGCGGTTTGTTCTTCTATATCTGGAATGTCAATTGTTAAACAACTATACTTAGATATCCAGTGTCTTTCGTGACCACCCACAGTAAACTTGATTAACTGCATTGCTTCGTATGCAAAAACTATGCTAAATCCACCCTTAATCGTTAGAATTTTCATTGCTGACGACTTTACTTTAAAAGGAAAGTCCACATATTTTGTTGCCGTTGTAAAATCGTCAAATATTACCACTGGCACTTTAGTAAAAACACCCTCAGTTTCATTAGTGTAGCCTAAAATGAAAGTTTTTCCAGCAGTCAATACTGGGGTCTTATATGAATCGTCATAATCAGTCGTCTTAACCAAATAAGCAGTTGGCTGTATATAATTAAAGATTTCTCCTAATTCTACTGTCTTCCAACTTTTAAAAAAACCCGGCAGGCGTTTTTTACCTGTTAAAAGCTGTTGCATCAGGTACTTTTTCTGTTGCTGTTTTTGGGCAAGGAGCTGTTCCTTTAACTCAATCACTTTGTCCTGAGCGGTAAGAATATCAGCGATTTTTTGCTGTTCGGGAAGAGGGGGCATTAAAATTTTACTTTTTAGAAAACGTTCTTGTCCCAATGTTTTATTACGCCCTGCTCCGCCCGGAGATGCAGCTTCTAGAATATCTGTTCCACGCTGTGTTAAAAAGAAAGAAATCAAATAATCGATATTAACTAGATTATTTATAGGACGATACATCGGGAAACGGTGTGAACCAATCATTCCTACTTCAGATTGTGTGGTCTTCCCGATTGCCTGTTCCCATGCGAAAACAATATTCACGATAAAGCAGTCCGGCTCAATCCAAAAAACAGACTTATTTCCCAGTGCTGCGCCTGTAACGGGTTCTTTATAGAAAAGGCCTTTTCCGTGGGAACGGATACCGATTTGCGTGTACAATTCGTTAGGCTTAACCTCAACCGGTTTCTCCACACGGATAAGGCATTCTCCAAGCATATGAAAATCCCAATCAGCAGGGAGAATGCCTGCTTTTGTTTTTTTATACCCTTCTGGCACTTCACCCCGCCGGATTTGTTCGATTCGCTGTTTAATTTTTGGATTCATGGCTACCTTCCTTTCTTGTATTTTCTTCTGCCATAATATTCGCAATACGATCTTCATTTTTTTGTTGTGATTTTTTTAGTAATTGATAAAACCAATCCGGAACAAGGAAGCTTTCTTCTCTGCTTGTACGAATCTTATATTGCAACTTAATGAGTTTCTTTTTTATTTTTGCCGAATTAGCAGAAGGTAATTGCTTTTCTATCTCATTACAGTAATTACAAATATTTGTAAATGTGTGCAAATTTTTTTTAATTGCCATGCAGTTGGTAGCTGTATACTCTATTATGGGAACAATCCAAGAACAAACAGCTAAGAATTTTATTAGAGAAGGATTGAAAAGTATAAAAATACCAAACGATAGTATCGTGGCAACAGCAGAAATAAAAATTAAAAAACAGAAATATGATTTAAGTAAGTTATCACTCCATCTGATATTTTCTTTCTGGGAATAAAATATTTGATATTCACTCGAAAAAGAGCTGTAATCATTATACCAATTTCTAAACTCAGATAAATCGGTACAATCATATTTGCTTATACTTTGTATGACTTCACTTTTAGCCGGTAAGTCTCCCCACTCAGATTTATCTCCTTGAGCGATTTCAGAATATAGTGATACATCTACATACTGTTGTATAGCTGCCGCATGTTTCTTTTGATTTTTAATTTGTATGGAGGTATATTTGTTAACAACGATTATAATAACAGCAAATAAGCCACATATAGAGGATAGTAAATCACAAGTAAAAATATTTGCTATAACTGAAAAGATGAAAAAGCTCAGAGTCAAACAAACCCTGATATATGCAATTCTTTTGGCTTTACTATATTCTATCCTTTGTGTTAATAGGCATTTAAGCAGAAAAACATTATTTTGTTTTTCAAAAATACTACTGATCATATTTGGGAAAATCTCCTCCAAAAATTTCTCCCCATATTTTAATCGCATCTTCCTGACTATTTAAAATTTCATCGTAAATTATGGCCTGCTTTACTTTTTCAAAATCAGTTCGTGCTTTTTCGCAAATATTCTGCCTATCATTTGATTTAATGGTATTGATATCGCCTTCAATTTTTTTCATATCACATACAGGACTCCAAATTCCTGCAGCTATATAATCTAGAGTTTTTTTAAAGAGCATTTTAATATCATTATCTGTTGGCTTGTGTGATTCGATAAAATTAATAATCATTGTCTCCAGTAAATATGAAGGCATTGTCTTTACATTTTTTACTGTGTTCCATTTTTTGCAAAGTCGAATCAACTCCAAAATATGACCATTGCTATTTTTATTTGCTTGTTTCACATACTCTCTATCAATAGTAGGATCTGTTTTCTTCCAATTCCCTTTCCCATTTGGAATCAGGTAATATGACCTACCATTAAATTCTTTTACCGTATAAAAACATGGTACAATATCGAAATTCCAAACCCGGGATTTAAGGGTTAATGTAACAGCCTCACCATTTTTATGAAGTTCAGAACGGGAATAATCGTTTACGGATTTCAATTTCTCTTTAAATTTATTGATTACCTTAGTGCTATTGAGCGTTCCATCATCATTCATACAATCAACCTGTATTTGCTCTTTTTGATTAGCATTTATTCTGACTTCGTCCCAATTATCAAAAGAATTATATGTTGCCCCATTAGCACTTATCCCAATCATTAAATCAATATCATCCAGTTCCCTACATTTTGTTTTTCTGGCAAAAGAGCCAAAATGAACATTAAAGTCACTGCACAAATCAAAAAAATCATCCGCGCCGGAAAAACCCTGAATCTTTTCCAATAAGTTGTCCCGACTCTTTCTGGCATTTGAGACTGTACTCGAATCCAGATTTACTATATTCTTCATAAAAAAATCAAAAGCTGTCTTTGTGGTTGTTATCATTTTTCCCCCCTTATCCTTTTATCCGCTTTACGTCTGCGGTCAGTTCGTCTATATCGTCTGCCGATTCCAAAGACCGGCGGTGGGTGTCAAAGAGTTCATATTGCTCCAGTGCCAGTTTTTCCGCCAGTTCCCGCTTGACCGTTCCAAAATGTTCCAACACTTCCCGGCCGTTAAAACGCAGAAAATCGGCAAGCCTGTTTTCCCAGTCCGCCATATACACGGGTTTGCGGTTTTTTGCCTGCAGTTCCGCATAATCGAGATACATATTCACAATGAGATTCAATGTGCTGATTTCTTCCTGCGTCATGTAGTTTTTTGCCACCGTCACATCGCCCCGGCGCACTTTCGCCCCTTTAAAAGAGGTCAGCCCCATGTTGTCCTTTGCGGCGTCGGCGCGCCGGGCAATGAGTTCCGGCGCCGTGTATCCCGTTGCCGCATATTCCAGCTTGTTCTGCACCGACTTGAAAAAGTTTTGGGCAATTTCGCTTTTACTGTCGTAATCCACCGAAAGGGCAAATATATCTTTGACTTTTCGATACACCCGTTTCTCGCTGGCGCGGATATCCCGGATGCGCTCCAGCAATTCGTCAAAGTAATCGGCGCCGAATTCCTTCGGATTGCGCAGCCGCTCGTCGTTAAGGGCAAAACCTTTCTTCATATACTCGGTCAAAACACCGCTTGCCCACCGGCGGAAATGGATTCCCACATGGCTGCGTACCCGGTACCCCACCGCAAGAATCATGTCCAGATTGTAGAATTGGGTATCCCGGTGAATTCGACGATTTCCTTCCGTCTGAACTTGTAAGTAATTCTTACAAGTTGACGTCCGATCCAATTCTCCTTCTTCATAGATGTGCTTAATGTGTGTGGTGATATTTTGAGGTGTCACCCGATAAAGTTCCGCCATGGCGCGCTGGGTCATCCAAATCGTATCTTCTTCAAAGTAGACATCGATTTTGGTGTCGCCCTTTTCGTTTTGATAAATCAGAATCTTTCCTGTGTGTGCCGGTTCGCTGCTCATAGCCCCAACTCCTCTAGATATTTTTTCATCTGGGACTGTACCTGCACCAGTTCCGCTTCAATGCCGGCGATGTTTTTCTGCACTTCTTCTATGTCCACGGGAGCCTCTTCTTCAAAGGTGTCCACGTACCGGGGAATGTTCAGGTTAAAATCGTTTTCTTTGATTTCTTCAAAAGTTGCCACATGGGAGTATTTTTCAATGTCTGTCCGCTTTTTGTATGCCTCCAGAATCCGGGCAATGTCTTCATTCCGCAGGATATTTTGGTTTTTGCCTTTTTCGTAGTTGCCTTCCCCGGATGCGTCGATAAACAGCACGTCTTTACAGGAGCGGTTTTTCTTGAACACCAAAATACAGGCAGGAATGCCGGTACCGTAAAACAGGTTGGCAGGCAGGCCGATAACTGCATCCAAAAGATTCAGTTCTATCAGCTGCCGGCGGATAATTCCTTCGGAAGCTCCACGGAACAAAACCCCGTGAGGCAATACAATGGCCATGCGGCCTTTTTCTTCGTCAAGGCTTGCAATCATGTGAAGTACAAAGGCGTAATCCCCCTTTGATGCGGGAGGAACACCCAGTTCAAAGCGCTTATAGGGGTCAAGGGAAGCACTCATTTTTGTTTTACCCTTGGCGTCCGGAGTTGCCAGGACAAGGAACCCGCTGTCCCATTTATCTAAACTGAAAGGAGGATTTGCCACCACCACCTGAAACTTCATGAGTTTGTCGTTTTCAGTATGCTGGGGATTGGACAAGGTGTCTCCCTGACGGATGCGGGCGTCGTCCACACCGTGAAGGAACATATTCATAGTACACAGCGCCCAGGTTTGGGCATTCAGCTCCTGTCCGTACACTGCAACCTTGCCGGAAGGCACTTTCTTGCAGGCTTTCAGCAGAAGGCCGCCGCTGCCGCAGGTGGGATCGTAAATACGGTCGTTTTCCTGTGGTTCCACCAAAGAGGCAATCAGTTCCGACACCTGACTGGGCGTAAAAAACTCTCCACCCTTTTTCCCTGCGTCGGAAGCAAAGTTGGCTAACATGTATTCATAGGCATCCCCGATGATGTCGGCAGATCCCAGCCGGGAGGGCCGCAAATCCAGGGCGTTAAAGTCTTCCAGCAGGTTTTTGAGGGTGGCGTTTTTTTCCCTCACTTCTCCAAAATCCACCTGGGAATTAAAATCTATTGCCCGGAAGACATTCCGCAGTTTGCCGCTGTTGTGTTCCTCGATAAGGGACAGGGCTATATTTATCTTTTGTCCGATTTCCGGATCGTTCCGGGAGCTGTACAGGTAGTCAAAGGAAGATTCTTTGTCAATGGCGAACCGTTCCCGGCTCATTGCCCGCTGTATGCGCTGTTCGTCGCCGTCATACTGTCTGCTGTACTGTTCGTACTTTTCCTTTGAAACGTCGCTCAAATATTTGACAAAGAGCATGGAAAGAATGTAATCCTTGTACCGGGAACTGTCGATTTTTCCCCGGAAGCTGTCGCAGGCTTTCCATAAAGTTTGCTGGATTTGTTCTCTACTGGTCATTATTTACTCCTCTCACGGAAATTTCTCCCCGTTGTATTCTGTCGATTGTCCGCCGGTATAATTTTTCTTTTTCTGCCGCCAACCGTCTGAGAAGCTCACATTCTTTTTGGGACAAATCTTTCAGACGGGCTATTTTTTGCTGCAGGATCAGGGGCGGCAGGGTTACCCTTACTTTGGCAAAGACGGCGCCGGTCACTGCTTCCAACATATTGCCGGAAGCCGCCTTGTAAATCTGCCTTTTAAAACACGGCGTATTCAAAAGCCACGCAAGGTATTCCGGTATTGTTTTTTCCTCCCGGCAGGTAATGATTATGAAATTTGAAGAGACAACGATTCCTTTCGTGACTTCTGTTATGAGAACAGCCGTATAAGGCGCCGTAAGCCTGAGTACGATTTCCCCGGGCCGTGTCAGGTATTCGGGATTCAAAGCCTCCGCTGCCCAGAAAGGTTTCAGGGAATCATGGTCAATTCTCCCTTTCGGATTCATGGACTGCAAAGTAAGCAACGGATATTGAAATTCCGTTTTTTCTTTTGCTTCTTTCCTCCGCAGCACCAGACCGCTCCGGAACCGGGTAATATCCCCCAGGAGAAATTCTTCTGTGTTTTTTGCAGCACCTTGAACTGTCATGCATACATTATGAAAGCAAAGGCTTTGAAAGTCAAGTTTTTTTGTCATGGATAAAAAAGAACAAACAGGCTTTGTATTTGCATCACGGGAACAGTACGCACGGTATCGCAAAACCCATCCGGGAAAATTTGATTGGATTATTGCGGCTCCTTACGGATTCCCAAAATAAAATATCCGCCGCCTTTCCGTACATATTTATAATAAAAAATTGCTTTCCAGCGCAGGAAATCGTTTTTCGCAATAGATAAAGTGTTTTCCTGCGCTTTTCATGCTGAATTTATTTCAGCATGAATACCGTATATTCAAAGAAAATGTTTTATTTTCTTTTCCATAGTTGGTTTTTTGACAGTTCACCGAAAATATTTGGCGTTATGATTTTTTCATCGACAGCTTCCACGCAATCATCGAATAAGCTGATGTTTTTTGCAATGTGTGCATGATACTGCTTTATATTCATTTCAGGAGAAATATTTTTCATATAAGTTTCCACATATTTTTCGTTTCTGGAAAGTAAAAATATTACCGAATGGGAATCAAATATATCTCCCGGTTTAAAATTCCGGCTGATAATTTCCCAGATGGCCTCTTGTAATGTCATAACCTGTACCTTGCAAAAATAACGGAAAGATAAAATCCTATTCCGTTTCTTCTATAAGTCCGAGAACCACTGGTGTTTTTGAATATCCCGTACCGCCTGCGATTACAACCGTTAATTTTTTTTCGAACTTCTGCCCGAAGAAATCAATTATGCCGTTTTCTATAACAGCTTGTTTAACATTTTGGTCGGCATATTCAACGTAAACGGAACTGCTTCTGCTTGAAAAGAACAGTCCGTCTCCGTATTCAATGCAAGCCATCGATCCACCGTATTTTACGATAAATCCGGAAACAAGATATGCATGTCCGCTTTCCAATGCGCCGTGCGAAAAAAATTTACGGTTATTTTCAACTTCATCAATTCCGTGATAAATATACCCTTCGGCAATTTTTTTCCCCTGTGCATCAAGTGCGGCATTCCGTTCGGCTTCCAAGCGGGCTTCTTCAGCTTTCTTTTCCGTTTCCAAACGAGCAGCTTCCGCTTCCTCTTCAGCTCTCAAACGTTCTTCTTCGGCTTTGGCGGTTTCAAACTGTTCCATTGTCGGAATTTGTTCGATGCTCCGCACCATAATTTCCGTTTCAAAATCGGAAAGAAGATTGCCTGTTAGTATTGAATACAGTTCCACGGTATAATGCCCGTTGTATTTGTCATATTTGGGAATATTATTCAGGCGTTCAGTTAAATCAGTTTCCGTTTCTTTTGTTCTTTCCAGAAAATCTGTTGCATCGCAGTAATAATTATTATCCGACTTTCTATCGTTCAGAAGAAGCATTGTTTTTTTCAAACCGTCTTCACTTTTTTCAATAACCTGTGAAATCCAGACATCCGTAACTCTATACGCTGAACCGGGTTGCGAAAACAAATTGTCAAAATCAGAAAACATTTCTGCTGCGGAAATGTCTTTGTATGCAAGCGCATCGGGATTATACGTTGAGACACAGGAAAAAAGAATGAACGCAAAAAATGCCGAAAAAAAACATATATGTAAATTTTTCATGCCGGATTCTGTTTAATTTGTATTCAGCATATTGTTCAGCTCATTCAGTCTGTTCGACAAATCCTGTAAGTCAGAGGTTGTATCATAGAGTTTTTCAACCGTTTCAGGCTTTGCGGCGTCAGCCATCATTTTTGATCCGACGGCAAGCCGTACAACTCCTATCAGAAGGAATAAAGCGCAGATAATTGTTCCCGCAATAGCCGCGCCGCTTCTTTTTTTACCGCAAATCCCGATAATTCCGAAAATCAAGCCAAGCACTAAAAGCGGAATCGCAATCCAGTTTACAATTCCCAACAACGGGATCAGGCCGATTAAAGCAAAGAACAACCCTATGATACCGAATACAATACTTGCAACCCCTATCCTTGAAGTCCTTCCTTATATTATCGACTAGCTAATATTTTATAGCAAAAAGCTCATTATGTCAATAATTATTAGCGAATAGAATATAAATTATGGACTTACAGGATATTTTTATATATAATATGAAGCGTCTCCGCCGTGAAAAAAATATAACCCAGGAACAGCTCGCGGAACGCTGCGAAACCGATACCGCCTATATCGGACAAATCGAAACAAAAAAACGTTTTCCTTCTATAAAGTTTATAGAAAAAATCGCAGCCTCTTTGGAAGTGGATTCTTATATTCTGTTTTCAGTAAATGATACGGATGACGGACACATTGATGTTGACGAACTTGTGGAAAAAATAAAAACCGCGCTTTTGCCGGAAATTAAAAAAGAAATCAAAAGCGCGCTGAAAGCAAAGCGGTGAAACTGTTCCGCAGAGACAATCCTTGCATTATTCTACACAAACTGATGCATAAGAATGACAATGAACGAAACTATAATAACACAAGAGTTTTTTGAAAGAGGCGTTGGACAAACATCAGTATATTAAATGCATTGTAAACAGCAAGGCGTTTCCTTTTTTGGCAAAGGGCAAAATTCATTTTATGGTGGTTGCAACATCAGATGAGCCGTTCTTTCCGCTTCTTTTCTTCCACCAGCTTTTTGTGGTGAAAGTAATTGGTAAATGTTACCGAGTGTTCCCGGCAATACTGTTCAATTTCGTCAGACAGTTTTTCCCAGTAAAGGCTGCTTCCGTGAAAGTATATTTCCCGGTACAGGGGCAAAAGTTCTGGGCGGGTTCCGGCAATATAAGACATGACCGTGCTTTTATAACTTCCCCGGAGGTTCAGGTTTTCAAACCAGTATTCCCGGACAAAATCCTTGCTGGCTGAAATGATTTCCTTGAAATCAGTGATTCCGGGAAAAACCGGCGACATAAACAGCACGGTGTAAATCCCGTTTTTGTAAAGGGTTACCAAAGCCTTCAGTCTTTCTGATATGGGACTTGCCCTGTCCATGGAGTTTTTAAATCCTTCATCCAATGTGTTAATTGAAACAGCAACCTTTAAATTTTTCAGCTGCTTCAACAGTTCAACATCCCGCAGAATCAAGGCTGACTTTGTGGAAATAGTTATTTCACAGTCTGCCGCTACAAGCTGCCGGAGAATATCCCGGGCGATATGGTATTTTTCTTCAAGGGGATTGTAACAATCCGTTACCGAAGAAAGGAACACACGGCTGTTTTTCAGTTTTGCGGTATTTACCGGATTGGGACAGGTTTTAATATCGATAAAGGTTCCCCATTTTTCAGCATGGTTCGTAAAGCGCTTCATAAAACAGGCGTAACAATATTTGCAGGCATGGGGACAACCCACATAAGGATTTATCACAAAATCACAGTCAGGAAGATTTGACTTTGTAACATAATTTTTCACGCTTATTATTTGTTCTTTTATTTCCATTGCCCATGTGACTCCTAGGGATTCTCAAAATAAAAAGTCCGGCGCATTTCGCTTCACATTTTATAATTAAAAATTGTTTTCCAGCGCAGTTTTCATTGATTCAAAAAAATCAGGAACGCTTTGGCTTTTACACAAACCGCTTACGGAACCGTCACCTGTTTCAAGAATACTCCATGATCCACCGGCAGTTTCCCCATAATCGATAGTATAAAATGGAGACGGAAGGTCTTTATATTTTTCAACCAAAGCCTCCGGCGGTGGCGGACATTCGCTGTCTTGCCCGGAATTAGGATTCAGACTGACAACCGTGTTCCCAATGTAAAACGCCCTCCATTCATTTGTGGAACCATTATATTTCTTTAAATCAATGTATTCTTTGATACATATACCGCCTGTAAAAAGTTTTCCCCGGTATTCCCTGAAAACTTCCAGCCAATGATTGAAATCTTTTTCCGAAATGTCCGCTGAAAAGAACGGCGGGAATTCAGTTCCCTTTTCGGATTTTACAAAATCTTTCACCATAAAACGCTGGAAACGCTTTTTGATTTCATCCAATTCAATCTTTGTATTGTCAGGATAAACCAGAATTCCGGGAGTGTCATCCTTTATATAAGGATAAACATTCGGGAAAAGGTGCATCAGGCTGTATGATTCCGGCTTGGTGACAAGATTGATTTTCCGTTCTTTCAGACGGTTGTAAAAGTTTTCGTACTGACCGGGCTTCATCATCCAGCCACGGTAAATGCAGGTTGTATCATCTTCAAACCGTTTATTCAAACGCAATATGTTGTTTTCAACAAACTCATCGAAGTCAAAAAAAATAATCTGGAAAAAATTTGCGGCGTCATTCCATTCTTCATGGAAAAAGGAATCAACGGTATTGAAGGAATTTATTTCACAAGGAAATATGACTGCATATTGTTTGAACGGCATTGTGTTTCATTCCTCCTTCTGGTTTTTCTTTCCTGCTTTCTTATAAATACTGTAGGCTATTGGTATGGAGGGCAGCATAATTACCAGCTGGATTGCGGCGCTCAAAATATTTATGTCTTCTGCACCTGCAGGTGAAGGGGTTATGTCCCCAAACAGGTTGCTGTAATTTCCCAGAACATTAAAAAGATAATGCAGTAAAAAACATACCCGGATATTTTTTGATGTCCAATATACCGTTCCGATTAAAAGTCCAAGGCAGAAAGTATACACCACCTGGGTAAATGTTCCCAATATAAAATAGGGACGGCCTGCAAGATTCAGAAAGTGGACTGAGGCAAAAATACCTGCTGCAAGGCAGAGTCCGCCCCAAATGTTCTTTTGCCTTTTTTCGTAATCTTCCGTAATGTAGTTTTGAATAATCCCCCGGAAAAGCATTTCTTCAAACAAGGCTACAAAAATTGTTTCAATAAAAAAAGCAGCCGTCTTTTGGAAAGAAGGGCTGTGGGTAAAATCAATACTTAAAAAATTCAATACGGCAAAAATCAAACCTGCCGTCAGAATGTACCAGCCTTTTGAAAAAGCCAAAGAAAAACCAGTTGCTTTAGCCGATAAATTTTCAGGCCTGCCGGTTATCTTTATTACAAGAAAACACAGACAAAAGGCTGCAAAAGAAATAAATGTAAAGCTCCAGGGATTATCCAGATCACGGGTCAAAAACAGCATAAGCTGCTGGGGAACCATAGTAAAAAGCAAAGCTGTGATTATTTTTTTGGTAAAGCTGTTTTTCCATCCACAATAGACTCCCTTTGGCAATATAGTGCCGCTAAAAAGTACATTCCCAAATGCCGGTACAGTATACTGAAAGCTGATTTTTTGTAAAGGGCCGGCTCTCCCCGTACTTTTTGCCGGTTGAATCCCTGCCGGAAGTTTTTCTGCTTTTTACCGGGCAGTTGCCAAAGCTGCCGGAAATGCCGCTTATAAAAGTGCCATAGGATTCGGGGACTATATGTAAAGCCTGACAACTATCGAAAAGTCAGTATCCAACCCTTTTATTGTGTCTGAATCTATGATTTCGATTTTTCCTTTAAAATTGAATTTTGAAGGAAAAGCCTGCCGGAGAATTGCAGCGGCCTTTGACCTCAGGTACCCTGCCCGTATTAAATAATGCTTTCCGGATTTTGCTTCGTTAATACTGTCTATATAAACTCCCAGGGCATTGTGGTCATGCGGGTTGTAAGGTTCAGCCTGAACAGAAACCCGCAGCGAAGAAAGGATTTTTTCCTTTATTTCGTTGACCTGTCCAAAATTGGCAGCAAGATTGGTTGTTTCCGTTAATTCCCTAAAGCCAGAAACCTGTTCTTTCCAGGAATAAAAATCCATTCCAATAACCGGAAGGGTAATTGTTTTGCCCGGGTTGTTCTTAAAATACCTGATAAACATTTCTGCCGGGCTTTCTTTTTCGGGAACAGGGGATAACTCTTCTTTTGCCGCATAATACAAGAGGATTGCAACATCTTTTTCGGCTTCTGACAGCAGGAAATTAGATTTGTAAAACTTGTAAAACATTGAATGGTTTTCAAACCCGGAATACAAAACGGTAAAGAGGGTTTCCGGGGCAATTTCTTTTATCATAAACAGAGTGAGTTTCAAGAACTTGGAGAAAGCTGCAATGTTTTTTTCCAGAATATTTGAAAGAACATAAGTGTTTTTATATTTTACAGCCACCAAGAGGGAACCCACATGGATAAGAAAAGCAAATGTATCAGAATCAGAAATTTCAAACCCGTCCTTTAAGTAAACATAAGTGTTGAACGACAGTGATTCCGTCCTGAAAAAGCATTCCCCAAGCGTGCTTCCCGGACTTGAGTCCAGTATACCGGCTTTTTCCAAATCCCCGCTTTGCCATAAATCTTCGAATTTCCGGTTTTCTTCCAAGGGAAATTCACCTGCAAATTCAAGCTGCCCGGAAGGGCTTTGGTAAAAGCCCCATGCCGAATCCTTCATGCCGGATTCTGAGACTGCCCGCAATAAAACCTGGCAACTGAAACTTGAAGCAAAATTAACTTTGTTTTCCGGTGCTTTTGCGTCAGTATCTGCGGACTGCATGAAATTGTTTGTCTTATCCATTTTTCTGCCTCTTTAAAAAGGATTTCCTGGCTTTCCCTATAACAGCATTATAAATTCTTTATAGTGTCATAGAGTGAGACTGTAAAAAAATAATTAAAAAAATCACAAGGTTTTGTACTTTTTCAACAGGTTTTGCCCCCAGATTTCAGCCGCATTCTTTTCCCTGATGAACGTCTTTCCCCGTAAGAAAATTTACTATATACTGTTTGCGGGACTTATCTGCCTGCTGTTTGCAAAAACAATTTTTTTATGAACGGCTGATGTTCTTATAAACCGGCAGGAATACGCAATCATGAAAGACAAATCTTTAAACAGAGAAAAAGAAAGACTCCGCCGCAGGCTTGACAACTCCGGTTTTGTCCGTGCCATCGGCTGGAACGATAACGAAAATATGATTACCGGATGGACTTCCTTTACCGTCACTCTCTTTTTTCTGAACGGACATCTGCCCGAAGTGCAGCAGCGGGTGTGCGGCTGTGTCCGGGAATACGCTTCACTCATCGGAAAAGAAGCAAAGTTCTATATGAGTCCCGTCTCCTCCCGACTGCACCTGGCAAAGAACGGACGGATTAAACTGCTGAGCGAAAACGATATCCGTAAAGTCCGGGAAAAGGGCGAACGCGGGACGGTGAAATTCCTTATGGCTTCTCACGAAACCATGGAGGAATACAATAC
>JAHLFV010000005.1 GCA_018883625.1 Candidatus Treponema excrementipullorum | reverse complement strand
ACGCATCTCTGTTGCTTTTTCTACACCCTTTTTCACATGGCTTTTTATAATCGTAGTAGATAACCGCGGATTCAGTTCGTTATGCTTGTTTTCTCCTGTTTGGTTTTCAACAAAATATTCGCTTTGTTCTATCTTTCCAACGTCATGGTAATAGGCACCTACCCGGGCTAAAAGAGCATTGGCATGAATGGCACTACAGGCGTTTTCTGCCAAAGTTGCTACCATCATGGAATGGTTGTAAGTTCCGGGAGCAGCTACCAACATTTTTTTCATAGTGGCACTGTTCAAATCGGACAAATCCATTAAGCGAAACACAGAGGCTGTATTCAGCAAGGATTCTAAAGGTGTCAAAAAACCTAACGCCAATATACCGGATAAAAACCCGTTAAGAGATACCATGAGTAAGGGGAAAATAATATTATTGACATTACCGTCAAAAATTATTTTAAGAACTAGCATAAATACTACGTTCAATACTGCCAAAAGCAGGGAAACAAATACTAAGTCCAGACGTCTATCTACCTTTTTTACTATTCGGGTTGCAGCCAAACAGGAAGCCAATACAAACAAAAAGGGTACGATGTTTTCTGTTTGGGCATTAAGCACACCAAAAGACAAAATAAAGGAAAAAAAGACTCCATGTGCCTGACCAAACAGCACTGCCACTAAAATTACGCAGAATGTTGCGGGAATAATTATAGGCAAAGTGTAGGCGCGGTCATTGGACAAAAATAATCCGCCAAAACTAGTTGCTCCGTATACAATGATAAATAAAATACCCAACAGTATTGCCTCTTTTAAGGACACATGAACGTCTGCTAAAGAAATGTTGAACAAAAAAACAGCCAAAGCCGTCAACAGCATCATATATAAAATTTTGTAAGAAAAAGTCTTATAATCAATGTAGGTGGGAGCTGCTGCCATTTTATTTAATTTTGCCAAAGCGATTTCTGTTACGGGAAACCCCTTCCTGATTATTTTCTCTCCTGCTATCACTTCTATAGGATAGTCCCCGTCAGCAGGTAAACTGACATCTGCAACTATTGTCTTGTCGGAGATTTGTCCCAACTCAAACTCCGAAAGAGCACTGGAATACACTGTTTCCGAAGAAGAGACCGTGAGAAAAGCAATCAAAAGGGAAATCAAAAAGGTCAGAAAAAATACACCGATTACTTTAAAATTTTTTACTACATACAGTCTTCCCGCATGTACAATTTGACCAAAAGAACTTTCCGTTTCAGTCGTTGTTTTTATTGTTTTCATATGCCTGTACTATTTTCTTTACCAAAGGATTTCTTACTACGTCTTCTGCTTCCATGGACACCATTCCTATTTCCGGAATAGCGTTAAGTATTTCCAAAGCGTGCACCAAGCCAGAAGGAATCCGTGCCGGTAAATCTATTTGTGTTATATCGCCGGTTATAAAAACCTTTGAACCTTCTCCCATACGGGTCAAAAACATTTTCATTTGTTCCCGTGTTGTATTTTGTGCTTCATCCAAAATAATAACACTGTCCTGTAAGGTTCTACCCCTCATATACGCTAAAGGAGCAGCTTCTATCATTCCGGATTCCAATAATTTTTTTACATAATTACTCGGTATTAAATCATTGATTGAATCAAACAGCGGTCGTAAATAGGGATTGATTTTTTGCTCTAAATCCCCCGGCAAATAACCTAAACTCTCCCCGGCTTCAACTACAGGACGGGTCAAAACAATAGCTCGTTTTTCGTGAGAAAGCAACAATCGTAGAGCCTCGGCAATCATCAGATAGGTTTTACCGCTACCCGCAGGACCGGTACAAAACACCATATCTTTATTCCGAAGTAAATTGATCAGAGTACCCTGATTTTTTGTTTTAGGGTACACCTTTTTGACACCGCCGGGAATCACAATTTCAGGATTTTTTAAAGTGCGATCTTCCCACTCCGTTTCCGGCTGCAGTATTGAAGTCAGCAAATCCTGAGTTACCTCATAGCCGGCTTTGGCTTCATCCAATACTCGGTCTACGATGTGACGGAACTGACGAACAACAGCCACGTCGGCTTTACCCAAAGATAACTCATTACCGTGAGTAAAGACAGACACACCTAAATGTTTTTCTATGAGATTCAAATTACTGTCGTTGGTACCGCACAAACGGGATAGCAAATCCCTGTCCGGCACCACAATTGTATAACCTGTTTCCACAAATATTCACTGTTTATACAGAGATATCTCGAAAAGTATATCTCTAATCTACATAATATATCTAGATTGTACTAGTAAATGATTGAATCTGTCAAGTTTGAAAAAAAACATGTATATTTTTCCCTTAAAAACAAAATTTTTTTTTGCTTTTTTTCCATACAGTGTTATACTTATATTATAACAGTTGTTATTTTATTTTAACAAAGGAGCGATAATGCCCGGAAAAAAACGCATTCTCAGAAACGATATTCTTGACGCCGCCGTACGGGTAATTCAACAGTCAGATACCGGTACCTTGACTATGCGTACTCTTGCCAAAGAGTTAGGGTGTTCCACTCAGCCTATCTACTATGAATTCCAAAACCAAGAAAAACTTACGGAAGAACTTTTACTGTACATCAGACATAAATATTTAAAAGCTCGGTGTTCCAGTTACAGAGACTATGCATGGGTATTTTTGACTTTTGCGGAAAAAGAAAAGCAACTTTTTCGGTTTTTATACCTGCGCCCCAGAAGTGCGGAATCAAAATTGTTAGAAGACGAAAATCAACAGCAAACTATAGAGTTTTTGGTCAGTACATTGGAAATGGAAAAACAACAGGCGGAAGAGATGCATCAGAGAATGCAATATTACTGTTACGGTTTAGGTACTATGATTGCCACCGGTTACAGAAGAATGTCAGTACATGAAATAGACAAAGAACTGACAGATTTTTTTTGTATTTTACTCCGCTCTTACAAACATCTTAGCGACGAGGCAAAGATAAATTACTGGTTGAATCGTTCTAGGCATTTGGTAGAGTAAACAGTGCGTAAGTTATAGAAAATAATAGGAGGTTTTATGGAAAAACACATCACTAAACCCTATGATGTAGTAGTAATCGGAGCCGGAAACGGTGGACTGACAGCTACTATCCGTGTGTTGCAGGGAGGTTATTCCTGCCTGTTGTTGGAAAAACACAATTTACCCGGAGGTTTTGCTACCAGTTTTAAACGGGGACGCTTTGAGTTTGAAGCAAGTTTACACGAATTGAATGATTTCGGTTCATACGACCAACCGGGAGACATCCGTACACTTTTCCGTAGTTTGGGAGTAGAAGACAAAATCGATTGGATCAGGATTCCCGAAGCATATCACATGATCACAACAGATAAAAAATATGATTGTGAGATGCCTTTCGGAATAGAGCCTTTTATCAACAAAATGGAAGAATATGTTCCCGGTTCACGGAAATCCATGACGGAATTTTTTGAACTGTGTAACGAAGTTCGGGATGCCCAAAGTTATTCAAACTCCGTTAACGGAAACACAGATCCGGAATACATGAAAAAGAACTTTCCCAACTTTATCAAAGCAGGAAGTTATAGCGTAAACGAAGTACTGGATGCATTGAAAATGCCGGCAGCAGCCAAGGATATTCTCAACGCATACTGGTGTTACTTGGGAGTTGACTGTGACAGAATGAGTTTCCTCCACTACGGTTCCATGGTAATTCGATATATTACCCGAGACGCATGGATGCCCAAAATGCGCTCCCACGAAATAAGTTTAGCCATGGATACCCGTATTCGGGAACTGGGAGGCGATATTTGGTATAACTCTAAGGCAGAAAAAATCCTTACCGACGACAAAGGTCAGATCACCGGAGTACTTCTCAGCGACGGTACCGAAATCCCCACCAAACACGTTATTGCCAACTGTTCACCTCACTTGGTATTCGGAAAAATGCTGGATGAAAAAGTTGTTACGGAAAAGATGATTCGGGCAACCAACGCCAGAACCTTTGCAGGCCGAGGCTTTTCTTTGTTCTTGGGATTGAACAAGTCCGCAGAGGAATTAGGTATAAAGAGCCACAATTATTTTATCTACGATACAGCCGACACCGTACAACAGTACAACTTGATGCGTAAAGTAGATACAAATCATGTTCAGGCAACGGTATGCCTTAACAATGCATATCCGGAATGTTCTCCCAAAGGTACTTGTATTATGTACTTTACCACTATGTTCATGTCTGACGATTGGGGCAATGTAACAGACACAGAATACTTCAAACTTAAAGATAAGGTTGCCGATGACATGATTCGGGTTTTTGAGCGGGAAACAGTATGTAAAATCAGAGACTCCATCGAACAAATAGCCGTAGCCTCTCCTACTACCTATGCTCGGTACTGCGGTCATCCCCAAGGAGTAATTTACGGTTATGAAACAGCAGACTGGGATAGCTTGATGCCTCGCATGATGATGATGCGGGAAGACGCCACCTTGTTCCCCGGTTTGAGATTTGTAGGCGGTTACGCCATGAGATCCAGCGGATATTCCAGCTCCTATGTTTCCGGAGATTTGTCCGGACGACAAACTGTAGGAGATCTTAAAAAGGAGAATCAATAAGATGAATTTTAAAAAACAGATTTTCGGATTTATGGATATGCTCCGGTTCAAAAAACTTGTCCCTAACAGACGGGAAGCTTTGGCTTCTGGAGCAAACACACCTCTTCCCAAGGAATACAGAACAAACCAGTTGGCTCAGAGGCTTCATCCGGGTATGATGGAGGTTGAACTTGTCAATAAGCGGAAAGTAAGCAGCGGCATGGTGGAACTTACTTTTAAACGTGTAGACAGCAACGCCTTTCCCTTTTTCCGAGCAGGACAGTACGTTTCCCTACAAGGAAAAGTAGGTACCAGTGTTGTAAGCCGCCCTTACTCTATAGTTTCTTCCCCTCGTCAGGCTTTGGAAAATAAGTTGATTTTAGGTGTAGAAAATGCCGGTTTCTTTTCAGGCTACCTGAACGACGAAGCCGCTGTGGGAACACGTTTTCGTATGAGTGAACCTTCCGGCGAGTTCCATTATGAAACACTGCGAGACACAAAGAAGATTGTCTGCTTGGCAGGAGGTGCCGGTATCACCCCCTTCCTTTCCATGGCTCAAAGCCTTATCCAGGGAGACGAAGACTACGAAATGACATTGTTCTACGGAGCCAGAGATACCAAACACCTCGCTTTTAAAGAAGAGTTGGACAAAATGACTCATAAAAACCTTAAAGTCATTTACGTTCTTAGCGACGAAGAAAAAGAAGGCTATGAAAAAGGCTTTATTTCTGCAAAACTCATAGAAAAATATGTAGACATCAAAGAGTCAACATTCTTCCTGTGCGGTCCGCAGCCTATGTACGATTTTCTTGAAAAAGAATTTGCTCCTTACAGCCTCCC
>JAHLFV010000063.1 GCA_018883625.1 Candidatus Treponema excrementipullorum | reverse complement strand
CAAAACCATTACCGAAGGAAAATCTACTTTCATAAACATGCAGGTACCTGTCACTGCCGTTGAAAGTCATGTAGAATATACGTCCTCAAGTCCCAAAGTAGCATCAGTACAAGGAACAAACAGTGTATGTCAATTGACAGGTGTTGCACCGGGAACAACAACAATCAAAGCAAAGCTTGTAGCAACAGCAACCAATACAGTACAGGCAGAAGCAGATTTGCTTGTATCTGTTGAGGAAGGAACTTCCGATTTAGTATATATTTCTGCCTCGACAACAATTTATACGGTTGAAAAAGGTTCAAGCAAAACATTAACAGCAACTTTAACCGGAGCAGGAGTATTACCTACTGACCAGAATAATTTACAATGGAAAAGCTCTGATCCGAAAATTGTAAGCATAAGGGGGGCAAGCAGCACCGGAGTAGCCGTCGGTAAATCTGTTTACATCGAGGCTCTTAAAGAAGGTGAAGCAACAATTACCGTAAGTCATGATAAGAGTAATAGTAATTTAGTCTTCTATATAATCGTTCCGGGGGAAGAAGAGAAAAGTATTTCACTTAATAAAACGTACGCAACCATAGACAAGGGAGCAAGTACAGATATCACAGCTTCAATCAGCGGTGGAAGTACCGAAGATTACAACTCAATTACCTGGAGTGCTGATAAAGTAGATGACCAGGATATTGTAAGAGTTATGGGACGGGGTAAAACCGTCAATGTGTATGGGGTAAATCCCGGTATTGCAACAGTGCGTGCCCAGCTCCCCAATGGCAAATTTGCAGTCTGTGATGTAGAAGTTCAGCAGACAAAACAATTTTCGTTTGGAACAACTACAGTACGGGTACAGCCTGGAAAAGAAAAAGAAGTTTCTTATACTGTAAGTCCTACAAATGCAAGTTTACAGTGGGTACAGAATGATGACTCTTATGCAACATACCAAGACATGGGAAATGATGCAGGAAAAGGAACTGTCATAATTACCGGTGTCAAAGAAGGGAACTCTACCCTCACCTGTGTTACTTCTTACGGCAATAAAGCAACATTACAAGTAATCTGTGCTTGGGATTATCACTTCTCAGTGAATAAGGCAAAATTACAGGGAGTACCAAACCAAACATACACAGTTGAAGTACAAATGAATCCTGTAGATACAGAACTTACCGTAGATGAATCAAACATTGCAGACATCGTGGTTGAAAATAACGGAGATGGAACAGCTTTAATTACAGTTACTCCGACAAAGGAAGGAAAAGATACCATTACCGTGACTGCAACGAATCCATCCACCAAAGAACAATATGGCACAAAGAATATAGCTTTTGATTTTCAATACGAAAATTTAACCTTTGAGACAAAACTGTTATCCAAAACAGGAAATTTCAGTAAATATGACGAAGATGTTGGAATTGTTACCATTGGAGACGGAGAGACTGCAAAATTGTCATTCTCAGTAAAAGAAGACAAAGCAGAATATAATATTCAATCTGTAACGGTAGAACGGGTTGGCAGTAACTCTGAACCGGTAAGCATTTCAGCAGAACCTGCCGGTACCGGCAAGTATGTATACAATCTCATCCACAGTAGCGATAACATACAAACCGGTTGGATTGTAGATAGGGATTGCTGGTATGTAGAAAAAAGTTCAAGAGTAAGAATTAGTCTTAACTGGGCAGTTGATAGAAGTTGGAGAGGTGGCTGGGTTATTAATGGAGAAGACTCTGTGTACTGTACTTCATCTAGTCAAATTGGAAGATCTAAGGATGGAGCTATAACTGGTTCAGTCGAACAAGTTACAGAAATGTATTCATCACCCAAATTTATGACCGAATCAGAATTTACATCAAATTCTGACTGGTATTCCCCTGCTATGACAGTTCAAGGGGTTAGTGATAATTGGGGAGGAAATGGTGATTGGTTTGACATCGAATACAAAGCTATCACTCATAACAAATGGGCAAAGCGAGGTAATAATTCTAGCACAGCACTGATTTCCCGAAAACAAACCCATAATATTCTGATTACGTACAATCACAATGGTAAAAATAAAACCATGAAAATTCCCGTATATACGGAAATCAGAAATTGCCCTAAAACACAACAATAAAACAAGAGGCTGTCTTTAACGGGACAGCCTCTTGTTTTTTAATAAGATTTATTTTTTACTTTGATTTGTAAAGTGGTCCCACTGTCCCTAACCAGAGAACTGCTTCCCCATTTTCTTGTGCAAACTTATATGAATTTTTACCATTCCCGATATAAATATAAGATTCATCTGCCCCTTCTACTTTTCCATCGTCATATTGCATATCCTTCCCCTCTTGCTGAAGAGTCATAGACATATCCGTTCTGGTAAATGTGTAAGAAGCACGTCCTGTATTAGTTATTCCACCAAAAGTGAAAGTTACAAATTTTCCTTCGTCATAACCTTCTGTCTTCCATGTACCGAGCAATGGGGCAAGATAATCGTTTTCAGTTTCAGAACCACTTCCTGTACCACCAGTAGCTGCATTAGTACAGCCTACAAGCAAAGCGAGAGCCAAAACAAACAACATTGTCACAGATATTTTTTTCATATCCATCTCCTCAAATATATTATATAAGACTATAGTACCAAAGATATTCACTGTTTGCAAGAAAAAAGAAAATAGAACTACTCATTAAAAAACCAGTCTGATGGATATACAAAGTTTTTCAACTGCTTTATTTTTGCATAGGAAGGATTTCTCCTTCCTGTAGCAATAATCCACATGCTGACGTACGAAAATCCATTTTCTATCGACCATGATTTCAAATTCTCAATCTTCTGGAATTTCCGGAATCCTATAGATTGAGTATAATCCCACTGATCACCGTCATTGGTTATAGTATTCTCAGGATGATAATCTTTATACAGTCTTTCTTCCGGTTTATCTTCCTGTTCTGTGTAAAACCATAAAACCGGATGTATAATATTACGAAGTTTATATATTAAAGGTAATTGAGGTAAATTCCCCCCTATTGCAATAGTGTATGTATATTCAAATTTTAAGCTATTATCACGACAGAAAGCAGAAAATTTTCTTTCTTCAAGGAGGTTTAATAAATAACGCTGCCCATAAGTTACTTCTTTTTCATCGCATAATAATTTAAACATATGTCATTGTATTATATTTTTTAATTTTCGTTAAGATATAAAAAATCAATGTAATGAGCTATCCTTTCCTTCCAAGCAATACCGGGAGAAACGAGATTTAATGAGTATTTGAATAATTTTGGCGCCGGACAGTCCATGCTGACAACAAGAGCTTTTTCCAAAATTGTTTCTTGCGGATCTTTAAAAGACATACACAAAGTAATGACACTTTCCCTGGGAATTAAAGAGTTTTTTTGTGCAATAATTAAAGCACCATGTACCGATACATTGACTATTGCACAATCCATCACATAATGTTTATCAAGGTATACTTTTTGTAATGGATTTTTAAATCCAAAAGCCTTCCATGCCTGTGACTTTATACCGACATCATATCTTTCTTCCTTTCTTCTCTCCAGTCTATTTTCCAAAGAAAGATACTCTGTTATGTGTCGATGTAATTCTTCCGGAAGTTCATTAGTGAACACAACTTTGTAGCATTGTATATTCTCATACTCTATAGGCTCACACAGAACAGACAGAGTAATAAGATTATTTTCAAACAATAAGGATAAGTCCATAGAGTCAAAAAGGGGTTCAGCTGATAACACATACCAATATTGAGAATAGAGAGCACAAACTGAAACAGGAATTATGGTCTCCTGCCCTCTTCGTTTCATACATACATTTTCAATATTCAATTTTTTTAAAACATCACCTTTTATCATACGAACCTTCTTATTTTTCTTAAAAATCTTAAAAAAATTTATTCAATTTCAGAGTTTTCTGGTATGACAGCTTCATCATTTTGTTTGAACATTTCTACTAGCTGCTGAATATTATTTTGAGAATTCTTATTTGAACGCATTAAATGAGCAAAACGAAGCCAAAAAATCCAACTTAAAGAATAGAATTGAGCTTCTTTCTTTTTTAGAAGATACAAAGCTCTTTTAAACCGGTCAAAGCTCCTGCCTGTAAGTTGTGCTAAAATTATCCTGGGACGATTTACAAACTCCAAATATGCAGGTCTTCCATTAACAGGTACAGTAGCAGATGCTGTTATATACGCAACTCGATGAATAGAAAAGTAATAGAAAATGATGAGAATATCTTGAGCATTAAAAGTTAGCAAATACCCCAATTCTTTATCTCCGGACATAGAAATTAAATTACCCTCTGCAAATACATCAGGTTGTTTGTCGTAGATGCCGGGAATTTGTACCTGAATAAGTTCCATATTTTGATAATAACACCAATCTCATATATTTACAATAAAGAAATGTTATGTTATTATAAATCAAGCAGGGAAAGGATACTATGTGTCTGAGTACAACAAAACAAATTATGAAACGATAAAACCCTTTGAACCTACCAATGAAATCGAACAAGGATATTTGGATGATATTCTGTCGGTTTTTGAAAATGAAATAAAAGTAACGGGTATCAAAGAGTATCAATCCCCTTATTCCACATCAAAAACTGTTCTTATCGAATATGTTTCTCATCCTGATTTTAACTGGAGAGAAGACGCTGTTTTCAATCTCCTCCATGACAAGGATATCTTAGATACATCTATAGATTACACTCCTATTACTCCGGATAAAAGCGGAACAATCAACGATTACCTCAAAAGACTGCAAGAAGAAAGTCGCTTTGACAGAGAAATAGAAGCTTTTGTCCGTGGGGAACTTCCTGATAATCATGTTTTCTTTTTAGGACTTCCCGGAGAAATACTTAAAAAATGCGGTTTCCCGGAGAAAAATGTTATAACACTTACATCATCACGATTAAAACAAAAATCAACTCAGGAAAATCACCCATTTTCACCCCTTAATATAAAAGGTCTTGATAAAGCATTACAAACACCTATTGCAGTATTTGATTATGCACGAAGCGGAAACAATGACATACAAAATGTCATTGTCGATATTACGCAGGACGAAAAACACTTTTTGGCAGGTATATCGTTTAATAAAAAAATGAGTGGCTATGAAGTATCAAACATCAGGGGATTGTTTCCCAAAGACGACTACCAGTGGCTGCATTGGGTTGAACAAGGAAAGATGATTTATGGTAATAAAGAAAAAATCCAAGCCTTGAGCACCCAACGGCGAATCGATCTCGCCGAAGTGAGTAGCCAAGATGCCCGAATTTCATCAGACATACACTGCTTGGATTCCATAGACACTATACTGGGTAAGTTTGGTTCTGTCAATGATGTTTTTACACAAGAATTTAGCTTTTACGCCCAACAAAAAGAGTTTTATTCCATATATAGAAAAATCCATGCTTCCTTTGCTTGGGATGCAGTGTACGAAGACGACGCACGCTTTTACGCAGAAAAAATATTTAAAGCCATACATGAACAGGATACTGACACACTAAAGCAATACGCATCTTTTGAAGATGTATATGAAATTTCAGATGTTGTACGAGAAATTCTATCGGAAAAATCAGGCTTTTCAACAATTCAATCTCAAGAGCAATTAAACAAAGCAGTTAGCTTTGTAACACAAAAAAAGGAAAATTTTATGGGAATAAATGAACAAGCTCAAAACCAAAACGTAAAAAACAAAGAGGAGATATGGACCTGGATACATTATAGTGATGGTAGTGGTCATGTCAGATCTCCGGATGGAAAGAAATATTTTGCATATGACTGGGACACGAAAGAATACCGTGTAACACCTGCATCAAGATGGGAAATTTATATTGACGTATATGACCCATCAGATAAAAACAAAACATTCGATGATTTTAAGAAATTTGCTGAACAGGAAATAAAAATAAAGATAGCAAAAGATCCTAACATCTTATTTGAATCAAGACATATACGAGAAGAAGAGCTTCTTGAAAAGAATATTGAAGAGCCACCTATACATGAACATATAAAAACCCAAAAACAAACACGAGTTGAAGAATGGTCTCTTACTGTCAAAGATTATAATGCATGTTGTTTTGCAGACAGTAAGGAAGTTTCTTTCCTGAGTTTCAAATATTCATGTGATGAAAAGGCAGTAAGATCAACACTTAATATTCAACCTTCCGTTATGGATATCCGGTCTCCGGGGAAACTTGAATTAGAATATCGCTTTGACCATCTTGGTAAAGAAGAGTTTCTTGCCACAGATTCATTATCACAGAACTTTATAACATACAAAGATTGTGAATATGCCACTCCAAACAAATATAACTTTCCAAAAGAATTTAAAGAAAGTCTTAGAAATGTAGCTCAAAAGTATACACAAACACAGTTTGGAAAAAGCATTAAAGAACAGTTTATAGCTGAAAATGAACATACAAAAATCCCAAAACAAACCATACAAGGAGAAAAAAATATGGAACAAACAGAAAAGAAAACACCGTACTATCAGCAACAAATCGAAAAATTGCATGAAGCGGTAAAAACAGGGACAGCCCCTTTTTTCTTGAAAGAGGCTGTTGTGGGCGAAAACAACGAGGTAAAAAATCCGGGAAACTACATAGAGGATAACGATAAAATTATCCTCACTCCCCGTCCTGCCGTTCGTACCGTCAAAGGTAATTTATTAAAGGGAGTGAACCAACTTTCAGCACAAATTGAACTTGATAATATGGGTTCCAAAGCTCAGACAGTATTAAGTTTTGAGGATGCCAAGGCCGCCGGAACTTATATAAAAAAAGGTTCAAAAAGCATCCTTCTGACCGGATATGATAAAGACAATGAACGCTCAAAGGTATACCACGTATTTTCAGCCGGTAGCGTTGCAAATAAGGATGTCATTAAAGAACAGCTTTATAAAAACAATGAGTTGAACAAAGAAAAACCATGGAGCAAAGCAATCGTCTGTACTGACAGTAATCCGGAAAAATATCTTGGAGCCTATCTTGCAGCCAGTGCATCCGGTTCTGTTTTGGAGACAGACCGTAAAACTGTAGAAACATTTCAAAAGAACTTTCAAAGCCTAATTGAAAAAAGTATCAGCGAAAAAAAACATACAGCAGTTTTTGATGTGGTCCGTTCTGCACAAATGGTCAAGTCAGAAATTTTGAAAAAAAATTTCAGTACATGGGAAAAAAGCCAAGAACAACACAAACAAGGACAGCAGAAAAAGAGTCCACAGAGTGATATGGAGATGGTCTTTTAAAAATGACGTTTTAACCAGCAGGGAAAAGGGGAATATATGAATCAAGAAAAAAAAATAAAATACCATGAACAGAATGTTGAAAAATTATATGAAGCGGTAAAAACAGGGACAGCCCCTTTTTTGCCGAATGAAAAAAACTCAAAAGCAGTAAACAACGTTATTATACTTACCCCACGTCCGGTAGTCCGTTCTGCTGCATCCGGAAAGGTTTTTAAAGGTTTGAACCAGCTGGTAGCTCAAGTTGAACTTGATAAAATGTCCAGAAAAGATGCTTCTGTCATCACATACGAACAAGCACAAAAACTTGGCAGTGCAATTAAAAAAGGTGAGAAAAGCTTTACTTTAACATCTTACAATAAGGATGCACCGGCCGGAACAAGGCTTACGGTATACCACGTCTTCCCTACTTCAGCAGTAGCCTCACATTCTGCCAATTTAAATGAGAAATTGGCACATATAAAAAAGTTGTCAGAAAGAAATAAAACGTCCATTGTTATTGAATGTACTGACAGTAAGCCAGAAAAATTTCTTGGAGCCTATCTTGC
>JAHLFV010000004.1 GCA_018883625.1 Candidatus Treponema excrementipullorum | reverse complement strand
TCCCGTATTTTTATCATTGAAGAGTCAAATTCCAGTACCCCGGTTCCGACTCCGTTCAATTTGTCGTCTATAACAATCCTCTCCAGTGCACCTTCATGGTCTGTATCCAACCGTTTCCCGTCAACATACACTATCCATACAGGCGTTAAATGCTTGTTCTCCCCCATCTCCGGTTCTCCTTAATACAACGGTGGCAATTCTACTATTGTCCCCGCAGTGACATTTTCCGGGTCATCAATATTGTTTGCATCTGCTATCGCCCGCCATTTTCTGCAATCGTTATATTCCCGGGCACTTATGGAACTCAGTGTCTCACCTTCCCGCAAAGCCATTCTTTTTGTATGGTCTGCCGATTCCCGCCGTGTATTGGATAACTGTGTAGCCGCAGTAGCATATTCTTTAAAAATAACCTTAAGAATTGCCCTCAACGGTATTCCGGCGTTGTCAAACAAAGTGTACCTTTGAACCAAATCTTCCAAAACACAATCAAAAGACAGACTTCCCCAACTGAACCGCAGTAACGGGGGACGGTGTTCCTGGGCATTCACCATCATAAGTTCTTCTATTTTACCCGTATGCTCTCGCACATCTGTTTTTTCTTCAGAGGTATCAAAAAAAAGCTCCATACTTAACCGCTTTCTTTCTCCCATGGTAAACTGTACAGGCGGACTGTCCATACCGAATACATTCACTTCGCTCCACGGAGTTTTCTTTTCCATTACATATTCTTTGGGATTAAACATAACCTGTATGTCTTCCCCGGTATCTACATTACTGATTACAGCTTTTTCCAGTGCCATCCGTTTTCTCCTTTAACTTTTTTATTAATTGCTGTCTACGGAAATTCCTTCATGGGTTATTTCAATTCTTTCTACTGCATATTCACTGCCCAAATTCGTCTCCAGCCGGGGCCCTATCCATCGACATGGGAAAGCACGGAAAAAATTCCACCGTTTAATTTCGTTGTTTTCCGTATCCTTCAGTATTATCGAACCATTCTTTCGTTCTATCTTTCTATCTTCCAACAATGTTTCTTTATACCAGTTAAACAATTCATCGTTATCAGAAATTCCTTTTTCCAAAATCAGATTCGGATACCGGGTACGTCCGTAAAATTTGTGGGTTGTAGTGTTAAGCCCGCCTTCTTCTATCTCATACACATAGGTTTCAGCCTCCAGCCCGTCACACTTCTGAAACCTGGCCGTCTCTATCCCGTCAATCTCTACTGTAAATAAATATGAACTTATCTTTCCGTCATCTGCCATCCTGATACTTCCTCCTTTTTATAGTCTCAATTACTCTGTTTGCAAGTAAACACTTGCGCCATCCTTTTCTGCTGTCAATGTAATTTTAAAAAATTCCACCGGCTGCACTATGGCAATACCAACTTCACAGGTAAGAATTCCTTTATCAACATTTTCCGGTGGATTCAATTCTTCATCACAACGAACATAAAAACCTTGTTCAGGAGTACTTCCGGCAAAAAAACCTTTTCTCCATAAATCCAAAAGAAAGCCACTTACCTGCCGTACAAGCCGTTTCCATAATTTTTTATCATTTGTTTCAAAGACTGCCCATTGGGTTCCTTCCCGCAGAGAGGCACATACCTTGCTAAAGGTTCTCCTGACATTTATATATTTCCATTCTGTATCAGAGGATAACGTTTTTGCTCCCCAAATTTTAACACCTCTTCCTGGGAAATATTTCAATACATTGATTTTTGCATCATATAATATTTCCTGTTCCCCGGTTGTTGTTTTACAGGAAAGACTGACAGCCCCTTCTAAAATACGGTTTGCCGGAGCATGAAAAATCCCCTTTTCACTGTCCGTAGCTGCAATATTACCACAAACTGCTCCACTAGGAGGAACACATACAGTAGCAATACCCATTGCATCCAGAGGATCGATCATATAAACAAAAGGATAGTATGCAGCAGCACAAGGACTGCTCAGTTTTCCAGCCCAGTTTGCCGCTTCTACGGTATCAAGGTCTTTCGGTATATCTAAAATTGCAAACCGACCCGGAAACCGCTCTGCTTGATTAAGCATCGCATTTTGCACAGCCAAGATATCGATTTTATTTTGTAAGATACACACATCAGGCACTGCTATCAATGAAATATCATTTCTACTTTCAAAGCAACCGATTCCTGCATACTTATCCAACCCGCTATAATTTCCGATAAAGTGCTTTGCTGTTAAAGCAGATAATCCTTCCCGTCCACCGGAAAAAGGAGTCATAAGAACGGGTTCTATATGTCCAAAAGATCCATTGACTGTTGCCTTACAAAGAGAAGAATGGGCATTTATATATGATTCAAAATATCTTGGAGAATTTTTTTCATATTCAAGATGTATAAAACTTTCCGATTTATTTTTAAAGTTTAAAGTGATTGAAAAAGATTCCGCCGATTCTTTCCACACACTAACTGTAATATAGTTTCCCCATTTTCCCGGCGTTTTGGCAGTCAACGTAAATTGACCTTTGGAGTTTTTTACTGTGTATGAAGCACAACTAGCCGTTTGTTCGTCAGCTATACGTACAACAACACATTCTTTACCGCCATTTTTAAAGAAACTGTACACACTGCACGGCAATATCCCTGCTGTATCAAATCCTCCAAAAACTTTTAAATATTCATCAAAACCAGAAATCAGTACAGGTTTATTAATGGGACCGCTCTCAGCAACCCCGGCAATCCCACAGAGGCATCGCGAATCAATTTTCAGAGGATTCAGACTATATTGCTGTTCCTGTACATAAACTCCCGGTACTATCATATATGTCCCTATTCTTTGTTTTTTTCTTTCTGATCCCCTTTCTTTTTCTTCTGTGTTTGAGGCAAATACTTACAAAAAGGGCATGATTCCCAAGAATCCTTCATGATATTCCTACAGATAGGACAACGCCTTTTGGTAATTCCCATCCGCTTTCGTTTCTGTATTTTACGAATGAACAACACAATTATAAAAGCCAATACAAAAACAATAGATATTATTATCAATAGAATTCTTAACCATTTGGGGAATGGCAATTTCACAGCTACAAAAGTTTTTAACCCTTTTCCCTCAGCGTCTCTCTCATCTACTTTAATTTCAAGAATGTGTGTGCGGTTATCTGCTTTGAGTCCTTTGATTTTTAAATCAATTATATAACTTTGGCTACAGCATTCTATTATCTTCTTCAAATTATCCGGTATATTACTAAGTCGAGATGAATAATAATAAGCCCCTCCTGTTAATTGAGTAATTTCATCAAGAATACTTAAGGTTTCATTTGATAAAATTCTCATACCAACAGCATAAATAGGAATACCTACTTTTTCCAAAGTATCTACCAATTCCTCTTTTGTAAACCGACTGTTCTGATCCCGTCCGTCTGAAAGAATAATAACAACTTTTCTTTTTCCGTCTTTTTGTTCTACTTTACGTAAAAGGTTGATGATAGAATCATATAAGCGAGGTTGAGCACTTGATATCTCAATACTATTTATGACAGCAGAGTCAAAAGTCTTTTTATCTACATTTTCGCACACAACACCTGCATCTTCACCAATAGTATAAACAGACAAGGTATCATCCTCATCCATAAGTTCCACGGATTTTAAAATCGCATTTTTCTGAAAATCAAGAGGTTCTCCTTCCATAATTCCGTTATTGGAAACCATGATTATGTAATCAGTACCTTCCTCTGACATTGCAAATGGGGTAATTTCTGATTTTACCTTTACCTCTGCAGAATCAACTCTGAAAGCAAACAATGAAGGTGACAACCCAGAAACCAGTTCGCCCTCTGAGTTTTTTATGATTGTATAAGCTCGCACATCAGGATATTGATCTGAAATAATCTGATCTATCCTAATATCCAACTGGTCTTTCTCGTTTTCTTCTCCATACGCAACAAAAACAACACAAAAAAGAATGACTACAACTATAAAACTTTTTACTATTTTTTTCATTTTTTTCCCTAAATCAATTTTATTTTTAATGCAGTATCACCAAAGGAAATAACATCTCCATCTATAATAGTTGCCTTTGTCACATCAACATTGTTTACTTTCATGGGTGCGCCGTTCCCCATATCAACTATAGTACATATTCCATCAACTACGGTAATATATGCTTGCTGTCTACTTAACTCCTGACCTAAAATTCTTATTTCGCAATCCACTCCGCTACCCAAAAAAGACTTACCTTCGTGAATTGTATAAAATTTATGAGCAACCTCGTCTTTTTCTAAAACCAAAATCCATCCGGCAAGGGGTGCCAAACACACCGGACAACGCTTCCAAGACGGATCCATGATATGCCCTTCTTTACAATATTTGTATCCCATTTAGCAAATCTCCCCTGTTACAAAAATTGATATACCCAAATTGTTCCCGAATTATCTCTTCCCTGAGGCCCAATATCAAAAGACAAAACCGGCGTATACTCTTTAATTTCCCCTTCTTCAAATAAAACAAATAGATTTCTCCAGCGATTTTTGGTATCAACTCCATCAACTACAAGTGTTTTAACACTTTTGTCATTTAATTTTACGTCTACACTATAATTTCCCTGATGCATATCAGTACGACGGATGAGTAACGTTTTTCTTCCCTTCATAATATTTTTTAAGCGAAACTTCATTTCACCACCAATCCATCGTTTTACTACATCGTGAACGAGTACTCCATCAGGATAATAAAACGCTTCATTTGAAGTTGTCGGACGTTTACTGTTGTTGAATCTTACTTCGTGACTTTCTATAGAACTTTCAGAAGACATATTTATAGTATCTACCAAGGTATACTTTTCATTATTAAACAAGAGAACTTGAGGCATCTTATGGCTTATAAACATAATATCATTATTTGAAACCTCTTTTTCGATTAAGATTGACTTCAAGCCTTCAATTACTGTTTTATGCAATCTTAATATGGTATCAATTTCTTCATAACTCCCTTTATAAGCTTTGACCATATCACCTAATTCATATAAGGCTTTTCTTGAATTCTCATACCCTGATTTTGTCGTGTATAATCTTTCGGAATTTTCATGATTTCTTTCCCACTCTGCAATTTCAAAAATAACTTGATAATCCATATTAAAAAGGGGAGATATCATATGAATAATGTCATCAAAAAAAACACCGGCTGTTTGTAAAATCATCTTAGAAGTCATTGCCACTGTTTGCAAGTTTCGTAAAGAAGAAAGATTTAAAACTTCATGACAACTGTTTGCCACAGATTCTGTATATCCAAATATATCAATCATAAAAGACTGGAGGTATGTTGAAACACCTCTCTTTGCCCGCATTGCCCACGGAATAAATCGATAGTCAATGGCATTGGCTCCGGGGTCAGAAAAATCCTTGCTGTTTTTTATCTCTGTAATTCCCGTACCATCTTCATCCGAAAGATATATCCGAGCAAGCTCAATATACGTGTCAGTATCGATAATTTCATCTAATATTTCTACTTTTCCTGTTTCTTTTCTGTATTGATATCCTTGTAAATCACAATTTTGTGAATCCTCATAATAGCCTTCCATTTGCTCATCATAACGTATTGTTATATACACATAACCCGGAAGTGTATATTTTTTGGGATCAAGAACTATCGCCTCTAATTCATATAAAAAAATAGGTCTTCCCACACCGTCAAAAGCCAATCCGGGACCAATTAAAAGTGTTATGAGCCCACCTTTAGTTTTTGTTGCCTGCACATGTAGAGATTCTTTATAATTCGGAACAACTCCATATCCATGAAATAAAGCGTTATATAGAATTTCCTTTCTAAAATGGTAATCCTCCATACCATTCCAAAAACCGGGTGTTGCTTTTAACCCCGGAAAAAAATTGACTCTTCTGTAAGCACTTTTATCTTCCATACTTCATCCAATCCTTTCTACACAACAGCCGACTCTATGCATTATCTTTTGAAGTATAAGTTTTGCAACAATTACCTATACATCAATTTTATAACAGAACCTGTTTTTTTGCAATTTAAATATCTGTCTCTTATTAAAATATTTGCACTTTTAATTATCCCTTAAAGTTTGTGCCTGTTATTTACAGGAATAATAGGCATAAACCTTTACCCTAAATACCTGCGGTGGTGTTACACCTCAGTTTTTACTTCAAGTAGCCGCCAAAGCACCAGCCTGTTTTCCCATATAGTCTATCACCCTCAAGATCTTTTGAATCCCATTGGAGTTCTACTTCTACCCAGTTGTCCGTTATGCCGTCTATTGTCTCTTCC
>JAHLFV010000062.1 GCA_018883625.1 Candidatus Treponema excrementipullorum | reverse complement strand
GATCAAGGCTATGGAAAACAGGGATTTTGTAAAAGTCGTTTGCGATCAAAGAGGAACACCGACTTCTGCGGTAAATCTTGCCGGTATAATTTTAAAAATCATTATGAATGGAAATGTTCCATTCGGCATATATCACTGTACCGATTTTGGTGAAACTGACTGGTACAACTTTGCATTAAAAATTTATGAGCTTGGTAAAAAATATGGGAAAATACAATCCGATTGTGAAGTACTTTCCTGTACAACAGAAGAATATCCTACGCCTGCAAAGAGACCTGCATATTCTATTTTAAGTAAGGACAAAATTCAAAAAGCATTAAATATTAAACTAAAACCTTGGGAGAAAAGTCTTGAAGATTTTATTTCTTCTGAATCCTTTAACTTAGTATAAGTTATCTGATAATGTTTTGATTCAATTCTTTATATCCAGGTATTATGAATATTAAAATCACCCTGTGCCATTCATAATTGAATGTTTACACAGGGTTTTTTTGTCAATGTGGCATTATGAACTCTGGTTAAAAGCAGTCTAAATCCGGAAGTAAGCTTTTGCAAGAATTATTTTATCTGTAGCAAACCTTATTCGTAATGTATTTGGTATGTTTCAGCCTTCAATCTCCATGCTTTCCATCTGTTCCCTGGTTATTCCATTTTTTCTTCCTAGAGACAGCCAATAGGAAGTAGAAGCTTTTACGAACATTTTCCTGGTTAACGGCATTGAAGTATAAATGATTGTATTTTTTCCATTCTTAATATTTTTTGCAAGTTTCTTAATGTTGTGTTTTGCAATAAAAGCAAAGGGAGAATCCATGATAGCTTCTCCGCTTCCAATGCTGAGCTTGCAACCCGGTACAAAACCTTCCTGTCTGCAAAATGTATCAATAATTTCCATTGCAGTATCGTTCTGATGTGCTTCAAAAAAACCGCAGTTTATCAAAACATGAACACGTTTACCCTTGGCTGAGGGAAAATCAGATGCCGTTTTTAAAAACTTAAGGAGGGATACGGGAATTCCATCTGCATACAAAGGGAATACAAAAAGTATGTCGGTAGCATTTTTTACTCCTTCCCATATCTTCTCAGGCATATCAGTCTTTGAAGTAAAAACAGGACAATCTTTCTTAAAAAATTTTAAAAATGATTGAATGTATTTCTTTGAATTCGATTTTCCCGGTCTGGGACTTCCGTTTATTATTGCTAATTCCATCTTTTTTCCATCTCCAGTTTGGCCACAGAATCTACTTCTTCTTCGTTACAAAATATAACCTCAAACTCTGTGAATATCATGTTATTTGCATTCCTTGAAACTAATTTCCGGAATACATCCTTTTCTGCGTCATCTTTTGCCCCGTAAGCGATTATTACAGCTTTTTTTGGTGTTACAGAGCGTTGGACATGATGTGTTTCGTTATTATGGATTCTTATAAAAGCCTGCTGGACAGGAATAGCCCGTTCAAACATCGTTTTCAGCGGCACATCATAAGATCCATATACAATCCGGCTGATATAAAGCACATTTTCCGCTTGGGCAATTAATGGGTAAATTTTTACAGCAGAATCCCTGATAACACATTTACCCGGTGTTTTTGTCCAGCACCCAAAGCACCCCATACAGGGGGTTATTTTTTCTTTTGTAACATCTACATATTGATGTTTTCCTGTTTGTAATGCCTCAGATAAAGGCTTGTCTGTCAGTATTAGATTCATGCAGTGAATATACAACTTTTTTATTCAACAGTCAAATTTAAATTTTTCATACCGATTGTTTTACAGTGATTTAGAAATACAAATTATTGATGCAGAATATATTTTGATAACTTTATATTATGTGGTATGATAGAAATATGATAATACCTCATGAAATTTTATGGCTGCTTCTTGCGGCGGCGGTAATCAGCGGTACCGGCTGGTTCAAATTCCTGTATTTTATTTCTGTAGGATACGGTTTTTCTGTTGCCGGCTGCGGTGCCGTTATGCTGGTCCTGTTTTCCGGCAGAATGCCGCCGGGATGTCTGTTGTTGTGCGTTCTGCTTATTGTGTACGGTTGCCGGCTCAGCGGGTTCCTGCTGTTCCGGGAAATAAAAAGCGCTTCATATAGATTTCCCCTTTAATCATCCTTATTTCTCCCGATTTGCAAGTCAGAAATGATTATATATCGATTATACCGGAAAAACAACATTAAATTCTGATTTTATCGATTACAATAAAATATAATATCAACTGTCAGGATATCATCAATCCGGGACGGACTACCTAGTTATGAATGATATCCTCACAGAAATGATAAGGTCACACTGCAACCAAAAATGTCTGATTTTTTTTCATTTTGCTACCGATAAACCTATTCTTATTTCACCACCCGAAATAATCTCTGGGGTCAATTTCGCCTAAAAACCGTACTGAAATTCTTCCGTCGTCGGATTGGTCGTCTTTTTTTCTTTTCCTCTTCCCTTTCTTTTTCTCTTCCTCTTCCCTCTCACTCCAGGGGGGCGGCAGTTTTCCCCTTTCTTCTTCCGTAAGGAATTGTGATAACGCGACTAAAAAGGGCTCTATGAATTCCGACATCAGCAATCTTTTGTTCCAGGATAAATAAGGTATTTCAATTGCCGGTGTTATCCGTTCTTCATCCTTCCAAAATGGAAATATTTTAATAAATGAATAATCGTTTTCCCGTAGGAATATCCGTATAATCAATCTGCAGTCTTCATAGTCATTTCTGATTCTTCTCTGCCATGTGTTATAGTCCTCATAGGTAAGATTTCTCAATGTGGTTATTATCCAGGATATCCACTCTTTTTTTATGATAATACTATCCCACATTGCCACCCCATAAGAATCTGTTCTTCTACCGTTAATCCGTAGTTCATTGTTATCCAATTCCTCAAAATTAAATTCAAAATTTACTTTCATTATTTCACCTCTCTTATATCTTAAAGTTATAATACGGCTTTACAGTAGATTTAATTTCCGACAAAAATATTTATTATCTCCTTATCAGTCAAATCAAATAAAAACTCATATACCGTGTTTTGATAATCTTCTTTATTGATTGCTCCGGTTGTAATACCTGCAAAGAAATTATGTATGTCATCAGCAGACGGATTTTCAAAATTATATTTCCAATTTTCATTGTACACTTGTTTTATGATTGCAACACTTTGTTTTTCATCACCCAATAAATAAACAGTACAACCGTATGGAATCAAATGTTTTTTCTCAGAGGGATTATGTGCATACCACAAATCGTACACAGCTTTGATTTCTATTAAAAAATGTTCCTGCGAAATTTTTTCTGTAAAATATAAATATCTTAATACCTGACATTCTTGGGAATATCCTTTATTCCAATCATTTTTGTATTTCTTTGCTATTCCGCTGAATTTTTCCATAGCTGAAACATACTGTTCATTTTCAAAATCATTCCAAGTAGTCTCAATAACCTTGTCTGTATTATTGCATGAAAAGAGAAAAAAGACCAACAGTAACGAAAAGTAATACACACATTTCATTGAATAACAATCCTTTTAGACGGATACGGGTAAAACGCATTTCATTTTTGTATCACTAATTCTTTAATTTGTTTTTGCCATACGTATGTATTATCCCGCTGTGTAAAGAATGGGACTGCAAGGTTCCGTGTTTTTCCGTCACTCATTCAGGTCTCCAAACAGCCAGCCATTGTGGTATAAAAAGTTTAATTCAGCAATACAGGTGTCGTTATATCGTTCGCCTTTATAAATGTCTGTTGAAATTACAGCGTTTCCTTCCCACGGTACATACTGGTAATCCAGACAGTCATCTTCCAGTTCAGACCTATAATGACCTGAAAGATTCTTAAATGTCTTTATCCTGTTGTTGCTTTTATACAGACTGTTATTCTGTGCATACCCGTTTATAATAGCCAGCTTATCAGGTATATAACCTATATGCAATATAATTTCTATCATATCATTCTCTGTATTCTCTACATAACTTGTGGCAGGGTTTCCGTCAAAGGCGTTCTGGATACAGTATTTTAACGGGCACTTCATGTCATCAATCAAAAAAGCACTGGTATCTATCCATATCTTGTCAGCTTTATCTTCTCCCCATTCAACCAAATCTTTTACACTCTCATAATAAGTACACCATCCAATATTTCCTATCATTTGGTTTTTATACCTGTCAAACATGAACTCGTTATTGTCTCTTGCATCAAAATAGACATACACATCTTCTGTTATAAAAACACCTACATCTTCAGCATTCTTTGCCCTGTACATTATGTTTTCGTAGTTATAACTGAAACCTGGATACGTACCATATATAGCACCGTACTCTATTGAAGCTATATATTTGTAAATATTCCCGTCCTTTAGAAAATCAATCTCTGAAATTGCCGGTCTCTTTAGGAAAAGCTCCTTTTCTTCATCTGTATAAACACCGTCTGTTATTGTTATTTGAAGTGCTTCTTCTACCGGCACCTCTGAACTTAACACCCTGTATATTTCAAGGCTGTTACATTTTTCTCTGTATATTCGTGTATATACCTTCTCCTTCTCCAGCAGGACACTTCCTTGTTTGTAATACGCATAATCATCTTCTCTGAAATATTCCCTTAAATCAACTTTACTTAAAAACTCCGCTTCTTCCTGTTCGGTCAGCCGGGTTACTTTTTGCCAGCTGTTGGGCATCATGTTCTTAAGCTCGGGTGCTTCTGCATACAACATAGTTGCGCTTGTGATTAAAAATAAGACTGTCAGTAGTTTTTTCATCGTTTTACTCCTTGTGACTTGTGCCGGATATTTCAAATAACCACTGCGGCATGCCCCAATATCTACTTCAAATAACCGAGGTGGTATTACACCCCAGTTTTTACTTTAAGTAGCCGCGGCGGCTGTATGCCCCAGTATTTATCTTAAATAGCCGCGGCGGCTTTACACCCTAATATCTACTTTAAATAGCCACCGAAGCACCAGCCAACTGTTCCTGTTATAACATCTCCCTCCAGATTTCTTGCACCAGTCTGGAGTTCCACTTCTACCCAGTTGTCTGTAATACCGTCTATTGTCTCTTCCTTACCCAATGAAAG
>JAHLFV010000061.1 GCA_018883625.1 Candidatus Treponema excrementipullorum | reverse complement strand
GAGTAATATTTTAAAACAGGGATTGGAAAATTTATCTTTACCGGAATCCGATTATCCATTACTGGAAGAAAAACTCCGTCTTTACATGAAAGAACTGCTTTTGTTTAACGCCGCCTACGACTTGGTGGGAGCAGACAATGAAAAAGACATCATCATTCATCATCTATTAGACAGTTTAGCCGGGGTTCATCACATTGAAAAACTGTTTTCTGAACAGCAAGATACGATTACACCGGAAATTGCCGACATAGGTTCCGGCGGTGGGCTTCCCGGTATTCCCCTGGCACTAGCCTTGCCTCATATTCATTTCACCTTAGTGGAACGCATGAGTAAACGATGTGCTTTTTTGGAAAACTCCGTAGCTATCCTTAATCTAAAAAATGTCACTGTTATCAACAGTCAGGTGGAGCAGATTCCCACAAATACTTTCCACGTAGCTACATTCAGAGCTTTCCGGCCATTAGATAAAAAGATGATAAAAACACTTCTCAGGGTTATAAAACCTGCTGGTTTTTTAGCAGCCTATAAGGGTAAAACGGAAGCCATAAACACGGAAATGGAGGCCATAGCAGACATCGTTCCGAACTATGCAACATATCCCTTAACAGTACCCTTTTTGGAAGAAAGACAACGCCACTTGGTAGTAATACAAAAGTATAATCAGATGTAGGAATCGATTTTTTTCAACCGTTTAATAAGTTCCGTTTTATCTACCAAGTCGATGGGACGTCCTTCTATATATTTTTTTGCTTCATCAGAATATGTGCCGGCAGTAACACAAATTCCCCGACCGGCTCTTACATCCCTGATGCGTCCATGGAAATCTCTGATAAAAAGCTCCCCTACCGTACCGGAAGTTCTGTAAAAACGGAATATTAAGAGGTCTTCCCATTTAGCCGTGTCCAATTCTGCCAAAATCTCTGTATACTCGGCAGAAACAGTTATATCCATAATCCGGACAGTAGCTTTTTCGTAAAAACTTTCCACAAGTTTACGGCATAGTGCAACAAAATCACTGTTTCCTGCAGTCAAATAAATCTGTAAATTGCGGTTTTGCTTTAGTTCGGTATACCGAGTAATGAGAGATGATACATCACGATAGGCGTGATTCATCATTTGAACTTCCTGCAACATGGATAAACCTTTATCCAGCTTTCCGCCTTGTAAGAGACATAGTCCGTACCGGTACTTAATTTCTATCATCAATTCCGGCGGAACGTTGGAATGCTTTATTCCGATTTCAAAATCTTGCTCCGCCTTTTCCATATCTCCATAACCCATGTGAATTACACCGGCAGCAAGACAGGATAACGCACCGTATTCGGGATTGGGACGCAAATGCATAAAGATCTTTAGAGCTTTGTCACCGTATCCGGTCTGTCGCATTGCTTCTGCCAAACTGTACAGCAACTCCTGGTCTTCCGGTTTTGACTCCAAAGCTCGCCTCAAATACGGAAGAGAATCCCTGAACTTTTTTGTCTTGTAATATGCGATACCAAGCCATCTATACAGAGTTTCCGTCTCTTGATTAAAACTCAAAGCCCGTCTCAAAAAAGGTATTGCTTTATCAAAATTATCGTTTTCAAAATATGCCTGCCCAAGATAGTAATTACACTCAAAGCTTTTTCCGTCAATTTTTGCGGCAGTAATCAAACCATCCATGGCTTCGTCGTGTTTTTTCAAATGCAATGCACAAATTCCTTTACGCAGAGCAACTTTATACATATCTACACTTTTGTCGTTTGACGCAATATTCAACAAATCCATGTACAAGGGAAGAGCTTTTTCCCAATTTCTCTCTCCAAAATACAAAGCAGACAACTCTGTCAATGCAGGCACATGATGAGGGTTTTGAGCTAATTTTTTTGTTGCATCTCTGATGACCGTGGACCTTTTGCGTTCCTTCCTCACAGGCTTTTTTTTCTTTTTTCCCGAACTTACAGACAAAAGTACTAAGGCAAAAACAAGAATAATTACTCCGGCAACAGCCAATGACATGGTATCCATAGTCCTATTATGACTGTCTGTCCAAAACCTGTCAATAAAGAAACTTGACAAGATTACCTATCAATAATAACATAATTATATGACGAAGAGCATCGGAATTAGGCTGGCAGACGGAAGTTTTTATCCCATTCTTGAAGACGGAAAACCTCAGAAAAAAATCTTGGAATTGACTACAGTCAGTCCCAATCAGGAGAAGATTCTTGTACATCTTTATAGATCTCCTGATAGTACCATGAAAGATGCTGAGTATATGTTTTCCCTGAAAATAGCCAATTTAGCTCCCCACACAAAAGGGGTTCCCACTTTTCCTTTGACCTTAATGCTTGATGAAAACAATAATTTAACAGCAGACTGTTCCGACAGCGAATCGGGAGCTACGGCAACGCGAGTATATCTTCCTGAAGACCAAAGAAATCCTACTCCGGACTACACCGTTGTTAACGGTAATGAAAGTTCTGCAGAATCACCAGCTTCCGAAACTTATGATGCGGATACTCTTCTCCCTGAAATACCACAGAACGATGAAAGCCTGAGTCCCGGTATAGCTTCTCAGGATACTTCTGATGATTTGTTCTCTCTTCCCCAGTCCCTAAAGGAGTTTCCTTCCTTTACATCTTCTGTATCCCATCGGGCAAATCCGGAAAAATTGGATCTGCCTTTCTTGGACGAACAAAATCCAGAAGACACCGTGAAAGCCCACACAACTTCTACACCGGACTTTGACCTCCCCGACTTTGACGAAAAGTTTTTTGACACCTCGGATACTGCACTTCCTGCAGAAGCACCGGAGACAAAAGATTCTTCTACACCGGACTCTTCACCGGACTTTGACCTTCCCGACTTTGACGAAAAGTTTTTTGACACCCCGGATACTGCACTTCCCACGGAAGCACCGGAAACGAAAGGATTTTCCGCACAGAACTCTTCATCGGTAAATTTTGACTTACCGGATTTTGATCCACCATCTACGGAAAAGGATTTTACAACAGATAATTTTTCCATCGATGATATTGATATTCCGGAATTTGACAGCGAAACAAAGCCTTTTGAAGTGCAAGAAGATTCTTTACCTGACTTTACCAACTATGAGCTCCCGGATTTTGATGAGCCGCAACACTCCACAGACTCTTTGTCTCAGGACTTTTCTCCCAATTATCTCACGGACTCTTTATTTGATAGAAACGAGGAATCCTTTTACAAAGATCCTGATGAAGAGGATAAACGTTCGGCACACAAATTGGCAGTTATTATCTGTATTCTCTGCGCAATTATTTGTTTAGGGGCATTGATATTGATAACATATATTGTGCCGTCAAAACTTAAATCTGCAGAAAATTCTCAGACTACAACTACCTTTGCCGGAAAAAATACCGTGTCTGAGACAACAGAAAATCAAGCAAAAGAAAACGAAATCGTTATTATAGAAACCCCATCTGTAATTCCTACCATACCGGAAGAAACGGATAATAAAATTGAATTCGTTCAGTATAAAATAAAATGGGGTGATACCCTTTGGGATCTAGCAGAAACCTATTATAACAATCCTTGGTTATACAAAAAAATAGCTACCGCAAACAGTATCCCTGATCCGGATAAGATTATCGCCGGTACAACGATTGTTATTCCCCGATAGAAATTTTTTCTGCCTATGGAAAACAATCTGTCGCTCTATTTGAAAGGACTCATACATGAACTCTGAAAATTCTGTGGAGAAGAAGCGGGGGATGTTTTCCCCTCTTCTTATTTGGATCATTGTTGTTTTTCTTGTTGTAGTGGGGACTGCTACTGCCTTGGCTTTGCAGAATCCTGATAAAAGAGACTGGTACTTTTTGGCTCTGCATGATTTAAAAACAGGACAGGAGCAGGAAGCTATAAAAAAATTGAAGAAAGGTTTGAAAAGCAAGGATGATTTTCTTGCCAGAAAGGCCTTGGAAGAACTTACATTTCTGGGTAAAGACAATACTCGCCTGGAATATGCAACCCTACTTCATGAAACATACAAAGATCAAGACAGTTTACAGAGATACACTGACGAATTGTTACGAAACAAAAAATACGCAGAAGTGATTGCGTTGACTCAAGATATTCCTTCTGATGCTCCAGATGCTCTTGTTTCTAACAGGCTTTCAGCTTTAGCAATTTCCGGAGATGAAAACTTTAGTACCGAAATCGAAAATTGGTTTTTCCTTAGACCTATTTCTGAAGACCATATCCATTTTACAGAGATTTTTAATATTACCACTGAATCTCTTTTGGGAAATGTGTCCCATAAACTGATTGATCTGCGAATCAAAATTTACTACCGCGATTATGGCAGAGCTTTTACCCTAGCCCAAGAAATTATTGGAACACAGCATGCACCCCACGAATGGCTTGCAGCACAACCGGCTCAAATACTTTCTGATTTCGGCAAAGCATTTCTCTATGGTACCGATAATCACGTAGAAATCGCCGAGTTTCTTGACTCCACCATCGAAAAACTTGACAGTACCAATAAGACTGCTGCCTTTTACCTGAATTTTTATGCAGGAAGATTGTATGACAGAGCATCTCTCAAAAATCGGGAAAAAACTCTTGCACATTATTTGACCGCTATGGAAGCTGCCCCTACAGAGACTAATTACGACAACGCATTGTGGTATTATTTTTCTGCTTCATTGGAACAATCCCTGCAAGCAGCCCAAGATGCACTGGAAAAATATGTTTCAACTATACATGATCCATACTACTACAGCGATTTTTTTGATACTTTAGCTATTAACTGTTTTGCAAATAAAAACTGGAAAACTTTTTTTACGTGCTTTGAGTACATAAAAGATTATGCAGATAAAGAAACGCTTTCCCGATATGCCTATCTAAACGGCAGACTTTTACAACTTGGTTATTTAACGCCTTCTTTCGTGGGCAGAGAAGATAAAGATGCTTTTGTAAAAGAGCTTTTTCAACAAGCTTATGAACCCGGCGGTGATTTTTATTACCGACTTTTGGCTGCCAAACAGCTCAATTTATCGCAAACAGAGTTAGAAGCTAGTTTTTATCAAGTTGATCTTCTTACAGATTTTTTTCCTGATGAAAATACAGAAAAATTGTTACTGGGATATGTACAATACAATTTGCCGGAAAGAATCTATCCCTTGTGGGAAAGCATGTATTCGGGAGTATCCATCTCAACAGAAAAAGAAATCGCTTATGCTTTATCTCTTCTTGGTTCTGCTCAAAATTCTCCAGAAACTGGTTTTTCGGAACAAGATTCTTTGGAACTAAGCTCATTAGATTACTTTCTTCAAAGTATCCGCCTTGCATCACGGGGTTTGTATCATGCAGATAAACAACCCTCTAGGGAATATTTTAGGTTAGCCTATCCAAGACATTTTCAACAAAATGTATATCATGCGATCAAACAGTACAAATTGCCGGAATACCTTATCTATGCATTGATTCGTAGTGAAAGTTTTTTTGATCCTTCTATTTCTTCCTATGCAGGAGCTATAGGATTGACACAACTTATGCCTCTCACAGCAGGAGACATTGCAAAAAAACTAAAAACGGAAAACTACGACTTAACGGATCCTGCCACAAATATCACCTTTGGGGTCTTTTATCTTGCGGAATTGATAGGAAGGCTGGATAATTCTGTTATTGATGCTTTATATGCTTACAATGCCGGCATAAACAAAGTTCGTAGTTGGAAAAAGCTTTACACAGGATTTCCGCCGGATCTGTTTTTGGAAATGATTCCCTTTTCCGAAACTCGAGGATATGGTAAAAAAATCGTTTCTGCTGCAGCAATATACGGTAATCTGTACTACGGCAAATCACTGATGGGTGTTTTGGATGAAGTCATGCCTTTTTAGTGTCACTTAATTTTTTTTATCTTATTGCATTTTTTTATCGGTTCAAGTACAATGAGCTGTTTTTATTTTACTGTAGGGAGTTTTTTCATGTATGAAATCCTAGAAAAAAAACAACTGTCAGCAGATGTATTTTATATGAGAGTTCAGGCCCCGGATATTGCCCGGAACAGAAGGGCAGGACAATTTGTTCTTGTACAAATAGATACAGAATTCGGAGAACGGGTACCTCTTACCATAGCTGATGCCGACGCAACTGCAGGTTGGATTACCATTGTCTTTCAGGCCGTAGGTGCCACAACCCTGAAATTATCTCAAAAGAAACAGGGAGAATCCTTAGCAGCGGTTTTAGGTCCCTTGGGAAATCCTACCCATATAGAAAAAGTCGGTACAGTAGTATGTGTAGGTGGAGGTATTGGTGTTGCACCTCTTCATCCTATAGCTCAGGCCTATAAAGATGCCGGAAATAAAGTGATCATCATTATGGGTGCTCGCAACAAGGAGCTTTTGATTTTTGAAGATAAAATGAGAGCCATTGCTGACGAGCTTATTATTATGACAGATGACGGTTCTGCCGGAACAAAAGGACTTGTAACAGAACCACTGAAAAAACTATGTGAACAAGATCCCAAACCTGACGAAGTTGTTGCCATCGGACCTCCTATCATGATGAAATTTTGCGCAGAAACGACTCGTCCTTTTAATGTGCATACAGTTGTTTCCCTCAACACCATCATGATAGACGGTACAGGTATGTGTGGATGTTGCCGTGTTACAGTTGATGGTCGAACCCAGTTTGTTTGTGTAGACGGCCCGGAATTTGACGGTCATCTTGTAGATTTTGACAACATGATGTTGAGAATGAAATCATTCAAGCCACAGGAACAGGAAGCTTTCCACAAATGCAGAATGGAGGCTCAGGCAGAAGCTTTGGCAGCAGGAGGAAAGCAATGAGCGAATACATAAGTCCGGAAACATTACAAGAACAGGCTGTGACAGAACTCCATCGTATTGAAAAACTTTTGTCCAGCAACACTGACGGCACCATTACGCCCAAAGACAGAATGGCAATTCCACAACAAGAAATGCCTGTCCAAGAACCAACAATCAGAGCCCATAACACACAGGAAGTAGCACTGGGATACACAAAAGAACAGGCTTTGGTAGAAGCCCAGCGTTGTCTTCAATGTAAAAATCAACCGTGTGTCACCGGCTGTCCTGTAAATGTACCTATTCCTCAATTTATAACCCAAGTTGCCCGCGGAAATTTCAAAGAAGCCGTAGATATAATTAAAACGACCAACCTTTTGCCCGCAATCTGCGGACGTGTTTGTCCTCAGGAAAAACAATGCCAAGGCAAATGTACTGTTGGTATTGCTTTAAAGAATCCTGAAAAGGCTGTCTCCATCGGAAGACTGGAGCGTTTTGTCTCCGACTACGAACGGGAGCACAATTTGCAAACCGTCCCCGAAGTAGCTGCCGAAACCGGCAAAAAAGTTGCTGTTATCGGCTCCGGACCTGCAGGTCTTACGGTAGCGGCTGATGTCCGCCGAGCAGGACATACCGTAGTTGTGTTTGAGGCCTTCCACAAAACCGGTGGCGTTATGGTATACGGAATCCCCGAGTTTCGTCTTCCAAAATCTATTGTCTCTGCAGAAATCGAAATGCTCAAAAAGATGGGCGTTCAATTCCGGGAAAACTTTCTTGTAGGACGTACGGGAACTTTAAACCAACTGTTACAGGAACAAGGTTTTGATGCTGCTTTTATCGGTACCGGTGCCGGGTTGCCCAAATTCTTAAATATTCCGGGGGAAAACTTCATCGGTGTCTTCAGTGCCAACGAATATCTTACTCGAGCTAACTTAATGAAGGCCTATGACACTGCCCACGCTGATACCCCCTTATATCCGGCTAAACATGTGATTATTGTTGGCGGAGGCAACGTTGCCATGGATGCTGCCAGAACGGCATATCGTTTAGGGGCAGAACAAGTAACTGTTATTTACAGAAGAACAAGAAATGAAATGCCGGCTCGGCGGGAAGAAATTGCCCACGCAGAGGAAGAAGGTGTTATTTTCAGATTTTTGGAAAACCCTGTAGAAGTACTGGCTGATTCAGAAGGACGTGTATGCGGAATTAAAGCTCTTTCCTATGAATTAGGAGAACCGGATGCCTCCGGCCGACGAAGCCCCGTTGCCATTCCCGGCAGTGAGCATGACATTCCCTGCGATGCTTTGATAGTTGCTTTAGGTAACGAATCAAGTCCTCTTTTGCAAAAAACTACTCAAGGGCTTGCCGTAGACAAAAAAGGCCATATTATTGCTGACGAACAGGGAAAAACTTCCTTGCCTAAAGTATGGGCAGGTGGCGACATTGTTCTGGGAGCTGCCACTGTTATTTTGGCTATGGGCGAAGGCCGTAAAGCCGCTGCCAGCATAAATGCATATTTAAAGCAAGCATGATTTGTTATATCTAAGATAAACTTCCTTACAAAAAAAGCTGTCGGGAAACCGGCAGCTTTTTTTATCTTAATTTGTTGTTAACACTACTCCGCAAAATACCAAGAAGTAAATGGCGGCTTATTCATACAAAGATGCAATTTCTTTTGCATATTTTGCATTAATTTTGTGACGCATAATTTCCTGTTTTGCAGAAAGTGTTTCTCCTACAACAAAAGGCTCAGATAAAATTGCAAATCGAGAAATTTTTTCAAACAGTTTAAACCCATGCTTAGCGCTAATATTCTCCTGAATATCAGTGTCAATTAACTTTTTGATTTCTGGATTTTCCAACAACTCCTTATAATCACTATAGGAAATATTATTTTCTTTTGCGTATGCTTTAATTTCATCCTCTGCCGGAACAATGAGAGCTGCAAGATAACGCTGATCCTGACCGACGACCATAGACTGGGAAATATAACGACAGTTATTCAATCTCATTTCGATAGCCAAAGGTTCAACGTTTTCACCACCCCGCAACACGATTGTATCTTTCATTCGACCTTTAAGGATGATTTCACCATCATATGTGATAAGACCGATATCACCTGTGTCAAACCATCCGTCTTTTAATACCTTTGCAGTCAAATCAGGACGCTTATAGTACCCCTTCATAACGATGGGACCTTTAACCTGTACGATACCCTTGGTACATTTAGGCAGAACATTTCCGTCTTCGTCTACAATACGTACCTCCACAATGTCCAAAGGTTTACCGATAGTTCCAAAAATAGGATGTCTTAAATCGCGAACAGCAACAACAGGAGCTGTTTCTGTTAAGCCGTATCCTTCAACAACATTGATCCCCACAGCCCAGAAAAACTCATCGATAACAGGAGGCAAAGCTCCACCACCAGAGACACCGCCTATAAAGTTTTTACCGACTTTTGCCCGGATTTTTTTGAATACAATCACGCCTCCTAGGGCTTTTAGCGGATATAAAAGCAACCAGGGAATACACAGAAAGATCCAATTCAATACAGGAGAATCTTTCTTCATTCGCCCCTGTTTTCTAAAAAGTTTTCTGTCAATTTTTGAGTGCAATACAGCAACAGCAACAAAAAAATTAAAGAGAGCCAACACAATCCCACCGGTTTTCCGCATGGTTCTGTAAACACCGTCATAAATTGCTTCAAAAATACGAGGTACAGCAGGAATAATATGAGGATTAAGCTTTTGGAAATCTGCGAGCAAAATACTTCCAACCGGCTTTGAATAACAGATAGAAGCTCCTTGTATCAACATTGCATACTCACAAAGACGTTCAAAGGAGTGCCATATAGGCAAAACAGACAAGGCTCTATATCCTGGTTCCAAATGAATTCTTATTTTGATTTCTTCCAGCTGAGAAAGGAAGTTGTTATGAGTCAACATAACACCTTTGGGCTCTCCTGTTGTTCCGGAAGTAAATATTATACAAGCCAAATCGTCCTTTTGTCCTTGCTCCAATTCAGCTTCAACTTTTCCGGGATTTTCTTTCCTGTATTTTTGTCCCAAAGATACAACATCGGAAAATAAATAAACGGTTACTCCCACAGCTTTTGCCAAACCTAGAGTTTCTTCACTGATAGGGTCAAAACTTATAAAAGTTGTACAATTAGGAAGTTCACTTTTAAAACCCAAAACTTTTTTTGCCTGAGACTCATTTTCCACCACGATAAATCTACATTCTGTAGTGCGATACATAAATTTCAATTCAGGCTCTGTAGCATCACAACCCCGAGGAACATCCATAGCACCAATAGCCATAATTCCCATATCTGCCTGTTGCCACTCTTTGCGGTTATCCGCCAAAAGTCCGATAGGTTCACCTCTTTTTACGCCTAGAGAAAGCAACCCGGCAGCAAAATCTAAACTTATAGTATAAAGCTCTTTGAAAGATAAGGATTCAAAATTATTGTCTTTTGTCCTATAGTATTGTGCAGGAAGATCAGGGTGCTTTTCAGTAACAGATTTCAGCATCTGAGGAACTGTATTTACCATAAATTTCTCCAAAATGACAAAAAATGATTTTTTGTAAAACGCACACAAAGTATATACTTAATCTTTATAAAAGACAAGACTTTTTAAACAAAAACCGGTCTAGTTCACACTAAACCGGTTCAAATATAAGTAGCAAAAAAATCAATAAAGTGCTTTTCGTAAACGAACTTGTTCAATATCCTCACTGAACAGTTCACGTAAATCACTCAAGCCTAAAGCCATAAGAGCCATTCTATCAATACCGATACCCCATGCCAAAACAGGAACATCAATACCCATAGCTTTTGTCACCTCAGGACGGAAAATTCCGGATCCGCCTAACTCGAACCATCCCAATACCGGGTGTTTGATATGAACTTCCACAGAAGGCTCGGTAAAGGGGAAATATCCGGGTACATACTTAACGTCTGTTGCACCGGCAATTTCCACAGCAAACATTTCCAAGAAGCCCAAAAGCGTTTTTAAATTTACTTCTTCCCCTAAAACAATTCCCTCTGTCTGATAAAAGTCAGACAAATGGGTTGCATCCACTTTATCATAACGGAAGCAACGGGCTATACCAAAATATTTTCCGGGAATCTTTGCCTTAGCTAACTGATGAGCAGAAAGTACAGTACCTTGACTACGCAAAATCAAGCGACGGGTAAAATCCTTGTCAAAACTGTAGTTCCATCCGCGACTACCGGTATTACCACCGTTTTCGTGGGCTGCCATTACATTGGTTAAAAAGGGCTCTTCAATGTACTTTGCATGAGTAGGATTTTTTACATAGTACACATCGTGAATATCCCGGGCAGCATGAAACTGAGGCATAAAAAGAGCATCCGAATTCCAAAACTCTGTCTCAACCAAAGGACCGTCGAACTCTTCAAAACCCAAGGAACAAAGTTTATCTTTTACGCTTTCTAAAAATGCAACATAAGGATTCGTTCTACCGGGAATGATTCGGGCAGGAGGCACGGAAATATTGTACCCTCGGAATGTGGCATTTTTCCATGAACCATCTGTTAGAATTTTAGAGGTTAAAGTTCCGATTTCATTTCCTGTAATACCGGCTTTTTCCAAGCCTGCTTTAACTTCCAGCGCAATATTTTCCAAGCTATAGACAACAGTTTCCCGCTCTACAATTCGGAAAGGAACATCCGCAGCCCCTCTTTTTTTTGCCAGATTTCCCATCACAGCCTTTTCTGCATCGGACAAATCCTGCAAATCCAGGGTTTTGTCTTCTAAGCCAACAGCTCTTTTTAATAAAGCTTCGGAAATCAGGATTGTTTCGGGAATTACGGCTCCTGTGTAAAAAGCTTTCTTTTCCCCATCCATTTTCAAAACACCTTGTTTTGAAAGCATACCGAAAGCACTTCCTACATCTTTGTTATCAACCCCCAACGCAGTTGCAATTTCAGGCAAAGCATGAGGACCATTTTTCTCTAAAAATGCAATAATTCTACTTTCCGGCAAACCATCTTTTGAATACAACACACCTAAGTCCGTCAATTCATAAAATGTATGGGGTTCCCTCCGTACTACAGAAAGAATCCCTTTTCCAGAAAGCCAAGAAAAAGCCTGATTAGCATGTCCCTCTTTATACTCAAGCTCTTTCTGCAAACGGGCCGTTGTAAGCTCTTCCGACGGAGAATATTTTAACAGCACCTTAATCTCTAAGGGATGTAAATTTTTAATCAGGTTTTGAATATCCATGTGTACAATCCTAGCGTAGCAATTCGATAAAAACGATGTAGTCTACTGTTCCTTTTTCATTATTGTACTGAGGCAAGTCAGGTCTCAAGTAATGATAGAGATAATATCCCCGTTCTTTTATAAAAGTCTTTATACTCTCCTCAACGGACAACATGGCAACACTTTGTTCAAAGAGCTCCATGGGGCAGCTGTAAATAACACGGGCTTCATCATAAGCTGCCAAGTACTCGATAGTGACTGTACCTTGATTTCTCTTCAAATATTCACTGGTAACTTTACCTTCAACGATCTCAATTTCTGTATAATTAGGATCCTTTGCAAGGATATCCTTACTTTCCTGTGCAAAAACACCCACCGTTATACACATAACAAAAAGTATACTAGCAAAAACTTTATTCATAAACGCTCCTTAACACCGATTCAGTATGCACTGTAGTCTCTTATTCTACTCACATTAAGAAAAAAATCAAGGTCAACAACGTATCTGCCGGCTTTTAAACCGATAGAAGGCAGCCCTGTCAGCAAAACTTCTCCAGAAATTTCCTGAGGTTTGTTTTTTACAACAGTTCTACCGTATGCTCTTACCGCTTCCTTCAGGGCTTCTGAGGCACCTTCGTAAATTCCGTCAAAACCTTTCATCAGTGAACCGTAACCACGACCGGATATTTTTTTGTATTGGGATCTGTTCCATTGCTCCCGCCACGCAGTCAGATAAGGGGGGCAATAAAATTCGATCCAGCAATTTAAGCGATTACCTTCCACCCAAGGCTCTAAATACTTTATGGAAGATTCCATATTGGGATATTCCCGTAGGGGTTCAAATTCAAAATATTCCTCAACATTACGCATTTTATCGGAAGGTGTATAGGTAAAACGCCATCCGCACACCATCCCCTCTATAAAGAAGGGAACAACTTCTTTTAAACGCTGAATAGGATAGGCAAAGGGAGCCTTGGGGTCAAATTCTTCACCGGAACCGGGATAAGACTCTAAGGGTGTCCACAAAGAAAACCGAATCACCTGATCTACAGGTGCCACAGAGGTAAGACTGGCAGAAAACAGAACAGAAAAAATTAAAACCGACAGATATTTTTTAACAGAAAATTTACCGATAAGCATCTTTCCAAACTTTCCAAGGATTTATACCCATTCTCACAACAAAATAAATCCAAGCTACGGCAAAACAAACCAAATGAGTCAAATGGGCGACTCCATCTCTGAAACTCAACAACTGACTTGAAATTTCGATCCCAACATAAATGGCTACAAGAATAGGGGCAGGGATAGGAATTATTCCCCAAAAATAAATATTATTTCGTGGAAAAATTACTGCAAAAGCAAATAAAAGTCCGTATAAAGCACCGGAGGCACCCATTAAAAAGTACATGTATCCACCTGATAGCAGATAGACAAAATATGAGATGATTCCGCCCATAATTCCGGTAATAAAATATAGCAGTAAAAATTCTTTGGAACCGATAGCCCGCTCAACTGCTATACCAAAGAAGAAGATACCTAACATATTAAAAAACAAATGAGAAAAATTTCCGTGAACGAACATATAAGTCAAAAACTGCCAGTACATGTGTCCCTCACGGAGAAAGATAACGTTAAGAGATAAATATACAGCCAATCGGGGAATCATTTTCAGCAATAAAAATACAGCGATATTGATACCGATAATCAAAAAAGCAGCATTAAAATAACTGTATTTAAAAGGTCTCCTGATTTTCTTAAAAAGGTTCATGTAGTCTCCAATTTTTTACCTGTTTCTCTTCTAAACAAGGAGCCGGTCACTCTGTTACGGCCGTTACGCTTTGACTCGTACATAGCTTTATCAGCTTTATCTACCAAAGCAGCAGGACTGGCAGAATAACGAGAAGTCTTTATCGCATTCAAATTAAGAACAGTATATCCTATGGAAATCGTACATTGCATGTGCAAGCCATCATAAACAATGTCATCTTTTTCTACCATATCCCGTATTCTTTCTGCTATCTTATGTACGTTTTCTTCATCCACGTTGGTAAGCATCACCACAAACTCTTCACCACCGTACCGTGCCGCTAAATCTCCTTCTCTAATCCCGGCTTTAATCAAATATGCAATCCGTTGTAACACAAAATCACCGCAGGCATGGCCATACACATCGTTAAAACGCTTAAAAAAATCAATATCAATCATCATAACAGCGATAAACTCATCGGTTTCTGCCGGATGAGACAACTTCAGCTCCAGTAAGCTATAAAAAAAGTGGCGTTGCTTCAATCCAGTTAGCGTATCGGTAGAAGCTTGGTTTATCAAATCAGTGTTGTTGATACAAATTCCTGCAAGGATGGAAATATCAGACAATTGTTGCAAATCTTCAACAGAAAAAGCATCTTCCGTTTCATCCAACCGTTCACCCAGTACCAAAAGCCCACCGATTTTCCTTTGATAGGCAACGGGAACCACCACAGATACCCCTAAAGACTTCATAAGATCAAGTCCCTCAGACACCTTTACGCGACGAATCAATTCTTCAATTCTAAAAGGACGACAATCTTTATACAGACACTGCAAAATAGGATCATCAAAATAAAACTGGTAAGCTTTATTGGGCTTTAAATCAAAACCTACAAAATTATTTTCCAAGGAAAAAACCATAGACATGCTACCACCTTTTTCCAAGCGAAAAATTCCGGCACTGACAACATGCATCTGCGTTAAACAAATATACAACAGAGACTCCACCAAGGTTGTATATTCCAAAACGGAAGAAAAAGATTTTGCCAACTCCAACAGTTGTCTCAAATTGAATATCTGTCTTTCATAGTGCAGTATAAGATCTTTATACTCTTCTTCACTTATTGTTAGTTCTTTTTTCATAGGAATATACCCTTTTACGTTCTTGTTTCGCTAAAAACAATATAGTTGCCCATAAGAGAAATAAAATGCTCCCAATACACCAGTTGATTTTCTAATTGCGTAGCATATTCCTTATTCCGAGATGATGCCAACAATATTTTTATATTTGTTATATTGCTAGGACTGATAAGTTTTGCATCTTCAAACAGATCTTTTAAATATCCAAAAAGATTTCTGATATTTGAAGATTCTTCCACAACAAGGTCTTTTGCCGTTTCATTAATTTGCTTAACCGCTACAGATAATTTTGTTGCAAATTCCGGATTCGAAAAACTGTCGGAAAAATAACTTCTTAGTAACACAATATCATTAACTCCGTTCCGAGCAAAGGTTTGTTCAAAAGCCTTTATATGATCTAAAGACTCTGTAACAGAAAAAACGAACTTAGAAAAATTACTCTTATACTCTGGATTACAGAAAAAACCTTCTATCACGATGTCATTTAAGACAGCTTTAATTTTATCATCAAAAAACCTCGTCAAAAAAGTCTTCAAAATCTGTATGGGAGTTACCCAAGTAAACGCTTCTGACCCGCTCCCTTGGATCATAATATTATAATCCATGTTGTAGCCATCTAAAACTTCCAGATTCTGGTTGCCAAACAAATTTATTATTTCTGAGGACAAAAATTCATCCTGAAGTTCCAGTTGAATTCTCTTTGTATCTGCTTCATACTGTTTTTTCGTCTGCTCTATAAAATCATTTAGTACAGAAGCTTTATAACTTCCCCCTCGGGGAATAAAAGTAGGATCTTTTTTTATAAGCAACAACAGGTATTTAATGACATCAGGTTCCAATACATGACGAAAAATATACGAAATTTTTTTTAAGTGCTCTAAAATTTCATCTTGATCAACAGAATCTACTCCTGAATGAAGCACTGCAAGAGCAATCACTGCCTTTGCCATACTGCTGGTCAATTGAAAATCATGAATTAGATAGTATAAATCCATCAAAATGGATTCAAAATTCTCTATGGGAACATTATTGATTTCCATATTCTCTAAAGAAGCCCCCACCGTAAAAGAAGGGACAAACAGCTTAACAGCATCCAAATAATTAAATCGACATACATCACAGAGTTGATACAGCTTTGCCACCACCACATTAATCTGTTCGAATTCAGGACTGTTCAATCCCTGCAAAAACTGACTCAACTGTTTTTCTTGTTTTTGAAATTCCCGCTCCCGAATCTTCGAAGCTTTTACAGCTTCTTTCCGTACATCAAAATATAACTCATCATAGAGCTCTCTCATTTCCGGGTCAAAATTAGTCATTAATAACTTTGATACATAAAATCCTGCTTTTTTTGCATCATTTGATTTTATGGTACTGGATAGAATTTCTTCAATGCGTTTTACATGGGTGATCAAAAGAACAAAGGTTTCCGCAACATTTGCCACCAAAGATCTATTTCTATATATTACTGGACTATGTAATCTTACTTCGTTTTCAATTTTTTTTAACTCATTGCGAACTTTGCTATCTGCCGCCGAGTGGTGAAAAAGTGATTCAAAGAAGGAAATAAAAGATTTAAAGATACCCATGCTCCCCATCATACAGTCTCTTTTGTATCTTTATCAAGAGCAAGTAATCCTACTTTTTGAAATAAAGCACTATAGTCATCCTTCGTACAGGCATTTACGATAAGGGTTCGCAATTCTGACCCACCGGGAATACCTTTTGAGTAGGCGCAAAAACGTTTTCTCATTTGCTTACAGGCAGACTCCTCCCCTACATCCTGAATAAGACAAGAAAGTTCCTCCATACCGGCAGCAATTCGTATTACAGGATCAGGCTCTTCATATGCTCCTGTCTCCAACAGTTGCCTCGTTTCAGAAAAAATAAAGGGATTTCCCATAGCCCCCCGGGCAAACATAACACCGTCGCAGGCTGTTTGTTCCAACATTTTCTTGGCATCTTCTGGAGAAAAAACATCACCACTACCAAAAACCGGTACTTTTCCGGCAGTTTTTCCTTTTACCAGCATTACCAAGTCTTTTAAAATTCCCCAGTCAGCTTTTCCCTCATACCCTTGAGCCCGAGTTCTGCCATGCAAAGTAATAGCAGCAACTCCGGCAGCCAAAGCGGCTTCTGCAGCTTCCTTCCATGTAATAGTTTGAGCATCCCAACCGGAACGGATCTTGATGGTTATGGGTACAGGAGCATCTCCACCCACGCCGCAATTGTCCCACATGGTTTTTGATGCTTTGACAGCAGCAGAAACGATCCGAAAAAGTCGTTCCGGCTCCTTGGTCAATACAGATCCCGCGCCAGTTTTAGTGATTTTAGGAACGGGACATCCTCCGTTTATATCAATGACTTCCGGCAACAAATCATGGCTTTTTTGGCTTAAAACCATTTCCACGGCTTTACCTATAACTTCTGGAGTGCCACCAAAGAGTTGAATTGCATACTGTTTTTCTCTGGGAGCACGCAACATGATCAACCTAGTTTTATCGGAACCACGAGTCAAAGCCTCTGCAGACACCATTTCCGTGTACGCAAAATTTGCACCACCACGGTAACACACAGAACGAAAAGCCCTATCTGAGTATCCTGCAACAGGAGCCAAAAAGAGATTACCGGGAATTTTTACAGACCCGATAGATACTTCATGAAACAAATTACCCATGCTTTTAGACCGTTACTCCGGTAACCGGAAAAATCGGCAACTGTTTTTCCATAACTGGGCACTGAGATCTTCTATGTCCATATCAAGTAATTCTGCAAGGAAAAAAGCCGTTGAAGGAGTATAGGAAGGCTTATTTCTCTTTCCCCGATACTTTGCCGGTACCATAAAAGGAGACTCTGATTCTATCAAAATTCTATCAAGAGGAATATTCAATGCGGTAGCATGAAGATTTCGGGCATTACGATACGTTAAATTTCCTGCAAAAGAAAAATATACATTAATACCTGTGTCTAAAGCCTTCTTTGCATAGTCTGCGTCTTCTGAATAACAATGCAACACAGCACCGGCTTCTGGGCAACGTTCAGATAAAATACCCAACACATCGTTTCCAGCATCTCTGTTATGGATAATTACTGGGACATTCATTTTGTGAGCCAATTCTAACTGGGTAATAAACAATTCGATCTGAGAACGTTTATCCCCAAACTTTCTGAAATAATCCAACCCAGTCTCTCCCAACGCCACCACATTGGGAAGTTTCAGAGAAGTTTCTATTGTTCGTATCCAGTCTTTTGTGGGAGAATTCACTTCTGAAGGAGCGACCCCCACCGCATGATAAACTCCCGGTACTGTTTTCAACGTATCATATACTTTTGTAAAATCATGAAGACTGTTACAAATACTTACTATACGGGTAACTTGTGCCTGTTTAGCTTCCTGCACAACGCGTAATTGTTCAATAGGGTCATCGTAAATAAGCCCGATGTGGGCATGAGTATCAAAAAACTGCATGGCTTTCTTCCAAACGAAAAAATAAATAAAGAGTACTGAAAGTACTCTTGCATAGAGAAAAATAATTGTTCCTAAAAAGTTACAGGGAACAATCCCACCTTCTTTAAGGATAACACAGGAATTATAAGCCGTCAAGGTAAAAAAAAATTATGATTTTCTTTTCCACATACTACTTCCCATTGACATTTAATATACTGGTTTTCAAGAAAATGCCGATAATAGAAAAAGAGTATTCTTGTGTCGCAACCTTTGAGGCCATTTGACAGTCCTAAAACGCTGTGATACAATAAAGAGTATTTATTTTGGAGACGTAAATTGGCTCGGACTAGACAATATAAGAAATTTGAACGGAGTGTTGTTTTCTCTGTAGGGAGATTTTTCAAAAAAATCTTCCGAGGGGTATTTCATTTTATAGCAAATATATTCAAAGTTTTTGACAGAAAACTGACGATCATGATCGTACCCCATTCACAGTCCAAGCCTATTAGTTTCCGTACCAACGTCTTTTCCATGGTTTTCGGGTTTATACTGGTTATCGGTATTGCGTCTACATTCTTTTATTTTAACAGACAGGTTTTGGGTGCTAATCACGAAATTACCCGGTTACAGGCAGAAAATCAAAAGAACTTAGCTAGTCTTGATGAATTGCGAGATCAGAATACCAATTTGTTGCAAACTGCAAAAAGATTTCAGGCTTCCTTATCTCATTCGTTGTCACTATTGGGTATTAACCAGTCTTCCGACACAGATTCAGTTTCCACCCAAAGCAGCGATTTATCATCCCTTTTCAGCTCCAATGACTTGGCAACCGGTACCGCAAAAGAAGCAGCAGACATACAACAGTTGACTTCCTATCTGGAGGGAGCTATTCAGCCGGTAGAGCAGATCGGTAAACTATTGGAATCTCAGGGAACTCTCTTTTCCGATATCCCCAGCATATGGCCCATAAAAAACGGACTAGGTCATATTTCTATGGAATTCGGCCAAAATATACATCCTATAACAGGACAATGGTATATTCACAAGGGATTGGATTTTTCCACTTACCGAATCGGAGACCCAATCGTAGCAACAGCCAACGGTCAGGTCGTTACCATAGCTTATGACAGCGGTTTCGGTAATTATGTCATTATTAAACACAAACACGGTATATACACCCGTTATGCACACATGAATTCTGTCAGAGTAAAGAAAGGACAGTTTGTTTCTCAAGGTGATGTAATCGGAACCATCGGAAATACGGGTATTACAACCGGCCCCCACCTTCACTACGAAGTACATATCGGTTCTGACGTTGTAGATCCCGCAAAGTACATCAACGTTAAGCAAAAATAGACCTCTTAGCCCCGGAGTTTGTTCCGGGGACATTTTTCTCCGGGAGTGCTTATGGCTTTTAACAAGGACGATGTTTCTATAAATTCTCTCATTGGAATCGGTTCTGCCATAACTGGTGATATAAAATTTACCGGTTTTGTAACTGTTCACGGAGATATAAACGGTAATATAGAGACTTCAGGAAAAATTATTGTAGGTGAAAAAGCTCGCATAAAAGGTAACGTTACGGCTAAATCTGCCATTATCGGTGGTATCGTGGAAGGTAATGTTACAGCCCCGGAAGGTATCCAACTTTTTGAAACAGCTGCTGTTGTAGGGGACTTGGCAACAAAACATTTGTTGTTGGCCGATAACGTACTTTTCCATGGGCATTGTAT
>JAHLFV010000060.1 GCA_018883625.1 Candidatus Treponema excrementipullorum | reverse complement strand
GGCAAAGATTCCCTGGCCAAGGCATCAGCTTTTTCATAAAACCGATCCCTCCTAAACTCTATTTCTCTGTTTAATTTGTTCTGGTAATCACGAATTTCCTGAAAGATTATATCTGCCAAACTCAAACTGGCATTGATTGACGCAAGTTTACGTTTAAGAGGTAAATCAAAGGGAGAAAATTCTGATTTATACACCAGTTCATGCTCTACTTCCGCCCAAGCATCCTGTAGTATAGTCCTAACCTGAATTTCGCATACAGCACTTTGAGGCAGGTAAAAATCATCCGTATACAATTCATCCTGTACTTCTTGAGGGATTTCTATAAGAATATGTATAGATTCATATCCAAACTCTTTAAAATTTAAGGATGCTCCTTTTCGCTCAATTTCTTTAACCGTAAAGTTTTTTTTCAGTAAATCTTCCACTATAGCCAAATCTTCCAAAAAAGCACAAATAATTCTGATACCCATCAAATCTGTCAACAGAGGTAAAGATGAATTATCGGTACAGAGATTTACCCGCATCAGTTTTCTGTAATAACTGTCAAACTTTTTTACCCGTGACTTTAACGTCGGTTTAGATCCTAATTCCAATATTTGCGATACTTTTCCTTCGATTCGACTTAATATTTTTTCCAAGTAAGGTTTTATTCTTAGGTAGTCTTGTTCCAATTGTTTTTTATCGGGCAATAACTTCAAATTTGAGTAACTCATAAGTTATTTTAACATTGAAATTACTATCTCGCAACAAAAAAAAGCCACCCTAAGGTGGCTTTTTCATTTATTTAAGAAGACTTATTTTTCACCTTCAACTACAGGTGCTGGAGCAGCTTCCTGGTCGTTAGTTGTTGATTCTTCAACAGCCAAGCTAGATGTAAATCCATCTTCCTGAGCCTGCTTTTCTCTTTCGAGGAAGCGGTTAACTTGTTTTTCACCAAAACGAACCATCTCAGCATTCTGCTTTTTTGATTCTTTTTCACTGATGATTCCCCAAACATCTTCATCGGCAATATCGCGATCAGCTGTCAAGAGAGCCTTGTCGTAGATAACTTTTACATCTTTGAAATATCCGATGTAGGTATCTCCTTCATGCATAGCATCCCGTGCAATTCCGAAACCAGAGAATTTGATGGAGGGAAGTCCGCGAGGATAAATAGGATATACCCGGATCTCTCTGTTTCTGATGTCATCGATGTAGAAAGGATTTGACCATGTCAATTCTTTCCAACCGTCAAAATCCAAAGTTCCCATCAAATAGCGGCGTTCAACACCGTTTTCATCAGTCAGGTAAATATACAATTTGTGGGGGAAGTTCATGCCCAATGTAGTAACAGCCAAAGCTTTGATAGTTCCTACATTGCGTACTACACCGTATCCGTCTTCAAACTGATATTTTCCGCTAGCTGCTTCTTCTGCTGTGGGTTCCTGTACGTCACCGTTTGCATCTCTCTGAGCAAGAGGTTCATACATAGGAATTGAGAATGGGGGAACGATTTTTGCGTTAGCATTGTTTGCCCACAAAGGGAACTCAACACGAACACCCATTACATTCTTTCCTGCAAAGGGAACAGTAGCTGTATCCTTAACAGGCACAGATCTAACTTCGGAAAGAGAAAGACTCTGTACATTCTGTGCAGAAGAATTCAAAACAACTTCCCAGTTCTGTAATGCCAAGGAAGACTTCATAAGAGATTTCTGTTCGTCAGTAAAAGTCATACCGGCTGTTACAGAATAGTCCATGGTTGTGCGACTGTTTTCTGTTGGGTTACCGTTAGCATCAGCAACAATATCTGCATCCAATAAAGTAAAATCAATAATGAATGCTTCATCTGCAAATGCAAAAGCTCCCAAAAGTAACATCACCGCTGAAATTAAAACAAATGATTTCTTCATTCAAAGCTCCTTTTATACACACTTTTATGTAGCCTTGTACAGTTAATAAGTATCTAATAAGTTAAAGTTTTTGTCAACGCTTTTTCTTATAGTTTGGTAAATTTTAAGAAAAAAACAAAACACCTTATCCCGGAAAAGGATAACAATCAACTTTCTCTATTTTTCTATTCCTTTAGAAAGCTTTTCTGTGTTTAAACTCCACGACTATATTGTTCCCCTCCACGAACAATTCAACTTGTTTTATTTCTCTGAAGTTTTTTTCTACATTGTACACCAATAATTCAGAGGCCATATCAAAATCACTGGTAGTTGAGGAAGGAAATAAAGCATCCATGGAAAGATTGACATACAACGTGTCATTCACCACGTAACAAGACAACAACTTTGTTCCGGGCTCAAATACATCCATGAAGCGGTGACTTACAGGACCCAAAAGCAATTCTTCAAGAAATTGTTTCACGGATACCGATAATTCTTGATTTTCTGTATACTCAGAAATATATCTGACTTCTGTATACAACTTGGCATCATCAAGAGACTGGAAATATAAAACATGCCTTTCCCCTCTGTCTTTTGAGAAATACAGACATACAGAAACAACTAAAGCAACTGTCATCAGACTCAGAGACAGTATAGACAACACATTTAATTTATTTTTTATTTTTTTCATTCTACTCCCGTAAAACCCCTAGACTGTTCAAAATGGGTTATAAAAGCAACCAAACCATTATATATGCCTAAGGATACTTTACGCAAGTACTCTTCTGAATCCAACAATTGAGCTTCTTTTTCATTAGTAATAAAACAAGCTTCCACTAATACGCTGGGCATATTGGCATTTCTTACAACAAACCATTCTTCGGCCTTAATTCCTCTGGGACTACTTTGCTCTCCGATCTGACTTTCCAGTCCATCCATTATAAACTTGGCAATAAGAATACTTTCTGTAGTGTACTCTTCTTCCAGCATAGAGTTTAGAATAGGTAAGACATCTTTATTATCTTCGGTTTCCTGAATTACGTCCCTTCTATAATCGGGGTTTAAATACCATACTTCAAAACCGGAAGCATCTTTATTTACAGAAGCGTTGATGTGAACCGAAATGTATATTATGGCTTCATGAGGCTCTAATTTCACCGAATTAGCCATATCTACTCTTTCTTCTAACTCCAAAAAAGTATCGTTAGAACGGGTCAAAAGTATTTTTTTATCGGGATAATTTTTCCGCAGTTGTTCTGCCAATAACAAAGAAATTTCTAAAGCTACGTCCTTTTCTTTGAGAGTTACTTTTTTCCCGTCTTTTATATATCCACCCACAGCTCCGGAATCCTTTCCCCCATGACCAGGATCTATAAGAATGGCACCAACTCTGTAATAGGCAGAAGGTTCTTGAGTTTTAAACAAATCCTCTGCCATTTTGATAAAACCGTCTGTTACAAAAACAACATCATCACGGTTTTCGGGTGCGTCCGTTATAGCAAGCTGAGAGTAATCCAACAAAACCAAAGGCTCTCCGATTTTAAAAGACATGTTATGTCCGTTTTTTTCAAAAACACCGTTACCGGAAATCGGATCCCAAAAAAGATGAGCTCCGATTTCCTGGGCAGCCTCTGAAAGAGATACGGAAGCCCCATACATAAAAAAAGATATAAAAAGTAGCACTAAAACAGAGAAAGACAGTTTGTGTTTTTGTATGTTGAAAAAGACATTCATCCGGTGTCTAAGCCGATTTATCGACTTCCCTCCTCGCAAACAAGATTCCATTCAGAATCCACCGTGTATAAAAGTCCTTGGATACCTCCGCGGATACAGCTTTTCCATAACTTTACTAAAGAAATCGGTTTGAAAGCAGTTTTATTAACACAATCCTCTGTCACTGAGTCATCTTTTCTTGTTTTTTTTCCTGAAACCAACTCTTTTAGGTAGCTGTCAAAAAAACAGATAGTGTCCTCCAATGTCCGATAATTCCAGTCACGGAAAGAAATTTGCCGAGAATCGTATTGGCTGTCACAACTTAAAGTCACATAAGGTTTCAGACAGGAAGGAATCGTATTTTTCAACTCATCTCCCAAAGAAAACACTCCGTTACAGTGTAAAAAAAACTTTTCCAAACTTTCGTTAACATCTTTAGGAAAGGTAAAAGCATTGGGAGGGAAAGCTTCAAAAGAAAAATTCTCCAAAAAAGTTTCCGTTTCTTTGTTATTTTTTTCCAGTTGCAGGACAATTTTTTTAATGATATTTTCCGCAGCCTTTTCTCCTTCCCCACGATTGGAAGCAAGGGTGATAACGTTACCGCATTTTTCTACGTTGTTTCTCGGAAAAATAACTGGATCCCCAGCTTTCACTCGGGGGAAAATATTTTTTACGGCAGACTTTTCCGGTGCAGTCCCATTCCACACTTTTGCAACTGTTCCCGGTATAGAAATCCAAGCCCGCTCACAGCAATGTTTTGTACAGGGGATATCGTATACCTTGACGTTATCTGTTTCCAAAACAAACTGTCGTCTTTGTAAAAGTTCTTTCGGTTCCTCTCCCGTGGCTATACACAAAGCCTGTTGAGTCAGAAAAAAATCTGAAGCATAAGGGAAAGTCCAGCCGGACATGTATCCCCCCGAAAGACGGGCGGCAATTTCACCTATCATCGGACCTTTTGATGTCAGTTTTATATCTGCCTTTGCAGCACCGGCTGTTAATCCTAAAGCCTGAATCCCTTTTACAAAGGTTTCTATAAGTCGAGATCGATCCTGTTCTGAAATATTTGTAGGCATTGTATGCCCCATTTCTATGAAATAAGGAGGGAAATAAATATGCCTATCAGCAAATCCACATATTGTAACGGTTCCTTTGTACACCAGTGCATCTATGGAAAATTCCGGCCCGTCCATAAACTCTTCTACGATAGCATTGCCTGTGCGGGAGTGTAAAATAGCATCTGCTATGGCTTTTTCCAAATCTTCTTGGTGCTTTACAAGACGGCAACCTCGTCCCCCCATATTGTCTACAGGTTTAACGACTAAAGGCAACGGAAGGTTTTCAACCTTTTTTATGTACTCTCCTTTTTCCAGTTCACATTTTTTTATTTCCGTAAAATGGGGACAGGGTACTTTATGTTCGGCAAAACATTGTCTCATTAAAACCTTATTACTGGCTCGCAAAGCGGCTTCATAACTGTGACCGGGAACATGACACGCTTCGCAGGCATAGGCAACGGAAGCGGAAAAATCAGTACCGGCAGTAAAAATTCCCGCCAGCCCATCTTTTTTGAGCTCTAACGCCAAAGTTCTAATTGCTTCTTTATCTTTTAGGTCAATGGGTATAAAGGTATCTGCCATGGGCACACAGAGAGCCTTTGGATTACCGTCTATAAGTGTAACTTTATAATTCAGTGACTTTGCAGCTTCTATGGCAGGTTTTTGCATCAAACCTGCTCCGAGAATCAATACGTGAGAATCTTTCATACCTGTGTATTAGAACCTATCTTCCGTTTTTATACAATAGACCTCAAAGGTATCTCCCAATCCAAAGGTTTTACTGAAACCAGTTAAAAGAGAATGGGAAAAAGGGTGATTGCCTTTCCAGTTTACGGGAAATCGTTCCGGATGATGACCGGTAGATACGGTTTTTACAACTTTAAAGCCAAATTTCTTCATAATTTCTTTAACCGATGCAGGTTCCCACAACGTATAGTGATCTGTAGGACTTTCGGCAAAGAACTTTTCCCGGGAATATTTGGCGGACACACCACCGGCAGATGGAGTTGAAAAAGCAAAGATCCCGCCTACTTTCAGCATTTTTGAAACGCCATGTAAAACCGGTTGCAAATCCTTAAAATGTTCTATGACGTACCACATAGTTACACAGTCAAAATACACCATTCCCAGCTCTTTGCCGGAATCAAAGTCGGGAAATTGAGCCCATACAGCAGGATACTTTAATTTATTTTGTACATAGTCTACTGCTTCTTTGGAAATATCTGTTCCGAACACTTGCCAACCGGCATCAACACCTGCATCCAAAAAAGGTCCAAATGCACAGCCAATATCAAGAACAGAAGGATTTATACCGGAATGTTTTTTTGCCTGAGAATTTTTGTTTTTTACCCAAAACAGAGAATCTATAATCGACATTCTTCGTACACATTGCTCTTTTATAGCAGAAAAATCTTCCAGATATGTCTTTCCATACTGTTTTTCATAATCCTTAAAAAAATACGAATTGTCGTAACTGGGTTTGATTTTATCTAAACTCCATGACATGTATAACATTCCGCAATGAGCACAACGTCGATATGTTCTGTCAGGGGTCCTTGCCGCAATTTGATGAAACTTAAATTCCCTGTTATTGCAAACAGGACAAGCTATACGACTCCCCTTCGATAAGTCTACTATAAAGTCCGGTAAATTGTCAGGTTTAACGTCTTCCTTGGTTGCTTTGGAGACAGGTATAGCATCTTTGTCTTGGGACGGGAACAAACATTCTGGGTTCACCAAAACATGTTCTATGGCCCCAGAGTTAATGGTATCTTGAGTTAATAAGGCAAAACCAGTTTTCTCTGCCAAGGAAATGTGAATGTCCGAGGTTCCCAAAAGTAACACACCGCAACCTGCAGCCAAAGCTTCGTATGCAGTAAAACCGTAATGAGTCACAACCAAATCATACTTGTACAGTTCTTCCCGCAAATTAGAAACTGAAGGTAAGACTGTAATATAGTCATTGTATTGCTGAGGAATTTTATTTTCTATAAGCTCCGGGTTTGATACCAATATAGTTGTTTTTTTCCCTAATTGGGCAAAAGCTACAGCTGTGGGAACAGATAAGCCTGCCGGATCCTCTCCACCGGCTGAAATAAGTATTTTGCTAAAAACAATTTTATCTGTCTTCTTTCCCGGGGTATACAAAGGAGTACGCCTCTTGTGAGGCAAGGGGATAAGGTTACTGTTTCTGTAGTTTGGAGTACGCAACAACTGAGGAGAAGGAATAATATCCAACAAATAATCGCAACAGGAGGACCATTCAGAACCTTCGTCAATAGACACCACCGGAGCCAGAGAAGATAATCTTTCTGCCAATTCTTTGTTTAACATAAAATAATCTGTTACAATAAGGCTATACTCTTTCTTTTCTTCCACTCCGTTGTTATCAAGGGGAATTGTATTGATAATCTGCCACTCTTCCAATCCTTGATTTTTTGCTTTTTCTATTAAATCCCAAGTTTCATCCAATGAACAATCTTTAGAGATAAAAATATCCGCCTGGGTTTTACATGCTATATCGAGACATCTGCGTATATGCCCCGTTCCGTGACCTTTGACAACAGAGGGTACACAGAGTATAGGATGTGCTACGCAATCGGCAGTAAAGGCAGAACAAATTTCCTCTGCCGTATAAGGCGTTTTTTTGTTTTGTTTGGTTAAATAACTGACAATTCGCAGAGAACGGCGATAATCAGTTTCAGTATCTACCGTTGTTCGTAAATCGGGATGTCTCCATCGTTCCGGCGCAGGAATCATGACGGAAGCAAAGTGTTGAGGATGATTGTAAAAAGCCGGTCCCACATGCTCATGATCATAGGCAGAAGTTGTCATGCCACTGGCCTCTATAAGGGAACGGGCATTAAACATTTCAACTCCGCTTCCATGTGGCATATTTGAATAAGTGATATAGTCAGAAGGCATTTTTTCCATCTCTTTCAAAAGAGAAATGGCTGCCTCATAGAATAAAAATGGATTATCTGCCGTTGCCCGGACAATATAATCGGTAGGAAGACAACATCCTACAGAAACAGCTGCGGCACAAAATCGTTCCAACACATCCTCTTTAGGACCGGCAAAAATATCCCATCCCGCATCGTGAGCAATCGGAGCCAACAGTGCCTCGGAATCATAATCCACAGCCAAAATATATTTGTGGGCAGGAACCTTTTTCATAGCATCAAGAGTCCACCGAACTAACGGTTTTCCCCCTAAGGGCAACAGAGCTTTTTGCGGAAGTCGTGTAGAAGAAAGTCTGCATTGTACAATTACAATGGTCATTATATGTTGTCACTCCATTTTTCGATTAACATAGTAATATCTTGTCTGAAACAATATTTTTTTTCTGCAACCCAGTGACGAGCCTCTCTGAAATCTTTTAATGCTCTTGAGAAACCGGAACGGGAACGTTTCATGTAGTTAAAAAACCGAGTGATGGGTATATAACATCTGTCCAAAGAAAACTTTGGAGCACCGTTTTTCAAATAAAACCGCAACTGACACACATCCGCCGTTGAATCAGATTCCGGTACTTCGCTGGCATATTCCATCTGCATAACAGGAGATATCATGATTTTTTCTCCCCATAACCAAGCCCGAACGGATAGATCCAAATTCTGCCAGTATTCGGAAGTTATGGTGTAATCAAAACCTCCCAACCGCATAAACTGATGGCGATTGTAAATTCCGATGTAGTCAAAGGGAAACAGCGTAACGGATTTTTCACCTATGATACTGTTTACTTGTACTCCCAAAGAGGAATTCTCTACAATCGGCGTAAAACGAATAGGCAACGGTTGTTTTTGGGGCGATAGCAAACGGGGAACAAGGCAAAAACAACTTTTTGTAACATATTTTTCAATCACCTCTGGGACAATCAGATTAGGAGTAATATGTATAGAATCTTTTATGACCAAAACATGGTCTTCATCGGTTTCACTCATACCAATGTTGATCATATCACCGATGGTTACAGGTTCATTGGGAACGATAAATTTAACACAATTAAAACGCTGAGCCAGTTCTTCTACGTTGTAATTTTCCGCAGTTCTGTCAATACAGATTATTGAAGAAAAACCGTTTTTTATAAGGCTTTCCAAAATCTTTACTCTGTACACTCCTCCGGCACCTACATTCAGCAAAATAACTGCAAGAGGCAATCGGGGATTGGGGACCGGTTCTGTACCGCTTACTACAGTCCGCTGAATTTGTCTTTCATTAAAAGTTGAAGGTATAGTATTCATCACATTTCTCACATTTTTCCGTAAAGGCCATAGCCCTTCCTTTTTCCCATACTTCCTCTAGAGACTGAGAAAACACGTTTCCCACAGTTCCATCCAATAAATGTTCTCTACATAAAGGTACACTGCCATCCGCCAAAATCACCATATCCCGTCGGTAATGCCAGCAGGGATTCCGTACAACAGGGGATAGATCCGTTACCTGGAAATCAGGCATGTATCCCGCAAAACTATCATATTTTTGTATGATAACATGATCTTTTCTGCTTCTGTAAAAAGATTCCAACTGTTCTTCGTTTTCCTTCATCCGAACAAATTGGACATAGGTGGACTCGGAAAATCTTTTTGACAAAATATCATAAGCCCGGGAAGCTTTTTCATAAGAAATCTCCCAAAAAGACTGTCCCTTTCCCCGTATTTTTTCGTACATATTCTGATCATTACTATCAAGAGAAACTATCCACATAAGAGGCGGATAAGCATTTGTTCGCTCTATATCGGGAATTTCTATACAGTTTACAAAATCTTCCGTAACAAGGCTGCCGTCAGTCTCAATGAGAACGGATAATCCTGGATACTCCAAAACAGTTTTGATACAAGCCACAATATCAGGATGTGCCAACGCTTCACCCCACAAAGAAAGGCATACCACCGCTTCCCCTGAAAAATCGGCTATGTTTTTTACCAACTTTTGAAATTGCTCCAAAGACATAAAACACAGGGGATTTTCTTTATCTGCCACTGACGGACTGTGATTGAACTTTGTACTATAAGCCTTCGGATACGGACAATAGGTACAAGTACCGGGACATACGGAAGAAATTTGAATATTGTAATAACCGGGAACTGTCCGCAATACAGAAGAAGCAAAAACTGCCACAGAAGCCATATAGTTTGCAGAACACTCTTCATGTTTTTGTTCTTGTAACAGCTTAAAAAGACTACAACACCCTAAAGTTTTCGATTTTGTTTCGCAGGCAAAGTCAAAACGGTACTGCCGCATATCCTCGGGAGCAATAAGTGTTTCTACCTCAAAAGAATTTATATCTTTTTTGATCACGTCAAAAAACACATCTCGTCCGACTTTCCCGTAATCTTCCTTTTCCGTCATGGTTTTTAAAATAGACAAAGTACCGGCATTAAGAATTACCGGCACAAAACCTTCAGGCCATCCTTCCGCAAAAGTATACTCTGCAAAATATTTTTTATGAAACTCATACAATTCCCGGGTAAGTTCCTTGTCATAAAAGGGACAAGAATAACGACAGTGAATAATTGTATCGCTATCTGCCTTTATCTCATTCAAAGCAGATATATAGGAACTAACAGACGTAAAATCACCGCTTTTTACCACAATTTTACAAGCTTTTTCATCGGATACATAATCCTCCCCAAAATCCACTGACTCAAGGGAGGAATATACTCTGTCTTTGTGTTTTTCATCGGTAAAAATAACGACCTTGTCTATGTTGTCACAATATTCAGAAGACACTAAAGATTTTATCCATAACAGAACCCGTGCAAAAGCAGACTGTCCGTTAAAAAATGGCTCAAATCCGTAATCCAAGGAATTTCCAATATACACAGAAATAAGAGTTTTCATACTTTATTCAGTATCGGCAAAAAAGAGCAAAATGCATAAAAATCTTATGGAAGGAATTTGTATGTAAAAGAATGAACATGTTGATTGTTTTAAAAGAGAGAAATTGTTATAATCGCATAAATTGATGTTATCGTAAATATTAAATCACATATTTTTAGGGGGAAGACATGGACAGAGAAGAAATTATTGCCCGAGCAAAAAACTACGTTAAGGAAGAACAAGATTCGGGCTTTTGCAAAGAAGTGGAAGATTTAATCGCAGCCAACAATATTACCGAATTGGAAGACAGGTTTTATCAGAATTTGGAATTCGGTACCGGAGGACTACGGGGCATTATCGGTGGTGGTACAAATAGGATGAACACATGGGTCATTAACAGAGCAACTCAAGGTTTGGCAAATTATCTTATTAAAGCCTTTCCGGAAAAAGCCGCACAAGGACAACTTTCCGCCGTTGTAGCTTACGATTCCCGCCGTTTTTCCGACGTTTTTGCAGAAGCTACAGCCCGTATTTTTGCTGCCAACGGAATTAAAACTTATTTGTTTACAGGCTTGCGCCCCACACCGGAACTTTCTTATGCTCTTAGGAAACTCAATTGCGATACCGGTGTAGTTGTGACAGCTTCCCACAATCCGCCTCAATACAATGGATACAAAGCATACTGGAATGACGGTGCACAGGTTACTCCACCCCACGATGAGGGCATCATAAAAGAAGTAAATGCCGTTACGGAAGTCAAAACGATATCAAAAGAAGAGGCCATAAAGCAAGGCAGTCTTGTTCTTATCGATAAAGAAGTAGACGAACCCTACTGGGAAATGGTAAAAAACCAGCTATTCCGTCCGGAGCTTATTAAAGAAAAAGCAAAAGAAGTTAAAGTTGTGTATACCCCCTTACATGGTACCGGAGCCATGCACGTAGAAAAAGTTTTGGGAGACTTGGGATTAACCGTTATTACCGTACCCGAGCAAAGAGAACCGGACGGAACATTCCGTACCGTAGAAAAACCCAATCCCGAAGAAGCTCCGGCTTTGAAAATGGCAGTGGAATTGGCTAAAAAAGAGCATGCAGACGTTGTTATGGCTACAGACCCTGACGCTGACCGTTTCGGTAGTGCCGTACCTGACGGACAGGGTAATTATGTTTTAATTACCGGAAACCAAATGGGAGCTTTGCTCGTTGACTATATTTTACATTCGCGCCAAGAACTGGGAAAAATGCCAAAGAATCCGGCTGTAATCCGTTCTATTGTAACATCTCAGTTTGCAGATAAAATTTGTAAACATTACGGCGTACACTTGGAAGAATGCTTAACCGGTTTCAAATGGATCGCATCTGTTATGGCCGACTACGAAAAATCCGGCAATCATTCCTATGTTTTCGGTTTTGAAGAAAGTTACGGCTATAACGTAGAAACTGACGTCAGGGACAAAGACGGTGTTTCTGCAGCTGCAATGTGTGCCGAAATGACTCTGTATTGGCGCTCTCAAAACAAAACCCTTTTGCAGCGCTTAGAGGAGTTGTTTACTCAGTACGGATATTTTGAAGACAGAGCAGTGGCCAAAAACTTTGCAGGAGCTGCCGGCAGCACCACAATGAAAAATATTATGACAAAGTTGCGCACAGAAGGATTAAAGACTTTGGGTGGCGTAAAAGTTGTTTCAATCCGAGATATTCAAAACAGCTGTGTTTACAATCCGGAAAGTCCATCAGAAAAGAAAAATATAGCACTGCCCAAAAGCAATGTTCTTCAGTTTTTCTTGGAAAACGGAACTGTTGTCAGTGCCAGACCAAGCGGAACAGAACCCAAAATCAAGTTTTACATCAATGCCACTACAAAAGTGGAAGGTTCTTTGGATCAGGCAAAGGAAGTTTCAGCTCGGCACTGTAGCGCTATCGAAACACAGATAAACGAAATTCTTAATGCAGCAGAATAAGTTTTTTAACAACACAAAGGAGTTGCTTCAATTGTATGATCAGGGAGCCTCCTTTGTGGCCTTTGACACAGAAACCACAGGTCTTAAAGCTGATAGGGCAAAACTTTTGGAAATCGGAGCAGTCTCTTTTACAAAAGAAGGTATTACGGGGACTTTCAGCCAGCTGATAAATCCCTGTTGCCCTATCCCGCCGGAAGCAGAAGCTGTAAATCATATTTCTCAAAATATGGTACAAGACGCTCCTTTGGAAGAGTTCATTCTGCCGGAATTTCTTTCTTTTACAGGAAACAGTATATTGATTGCCCATAATGCCGGCTTTGACCTGTCTTTTATCAATACAGCTTTGGTTCGCATCGGATACTCTAAACTCAAAAATAAAACTGTAGACACGTTGCAGTTGGCTCGATGTCTGTATCCTCAATTACCCAGTCATACGTTACAGTTTTTGGCAAGTCACTTTGCCTTCCTTGTAGGAAATGCCCATAGAGCCTTAGACGATGCCATAGTATGTAAAGATCTGTTTTTACAGTGTATACGTGGACAATGTCACAGCTAATATTATAAGCTGTAAGTTGATTTATTTTTGTCACTTACTTTTGACATATCGTGCAAGAAATACAAAAAACCTTTTGACAAAAATACGTATTTATGTTATAGTCTTCCGAGTTGAAGGGTTCATAGCTCATCAGGATAGAGCAACTGCCTTCTAAGC
>JAHLFV010000059.1 GCA_018883625.1 Candidatus Treponema excrementipullorum | reverse complement strand
TTCTCACACAGTGCATAATGGGATCCAACAAGTCTTCCGTAACTGATTTGTCCAATTCGGTATCTTCACCTTCTATCACCAAATTAACTTTCTTGTTTAAGTCACGGCTTAAATCTCGAACAACCCGTGGGAAACGAGAGAATATCTGACTGATGGGAACCATACGGATCTTCATTACACCTTCCTGAAGTTCTCCGGCAATACGACCCAAATTCTGTGTAGAAGATCTAAACTTTGTAGTTATACCTTTGAAATCACCTTCAAAACCGTCAAAGGTACTGAACAAATCTCCGAATTCATCCGTAATGGAAGCTCGGATATCTTTAACGGAAGCACCGTTTTGTATTTCTTCCAAATAACGAGGCAACTGTTCAAATAGTGTATGAACTTTTTCTTTGTATGCAGCGTCAATGACCTGAAACTGTGTTAATAATTCACCAATGTGAACTGAAATCTGATTAAACGCTGCCTTGGTGATAACTGTCTCACTAACAAGGTTCAGCAAATAATCTATACGCTTGGCATCTACCCGCAATACGCTACCTGAATTGGAGTGACCAACAGATGGCTTTTTTGCATCTGTTTTAGGGGCAACCTTTTTCTCTGAGGTTGCGGTCTCCGATACAGAGGTGTCTTTCTCTGCAGATATCTCTTTTGAAACAACATCTTCTGCTTTTGATACCTCCGCCACCGGTGCAACGGTAGAAACAGGCGTTGCAGAAGCGGTAATCGCAGGAGCAACCTGCTGTACAGGAATTGAAGCAACAGGAGAAGCTGAAACTTTACTAAAAGCTTCCTCTAATGGTTGGGCATCAACACAAGTAGTAACATCAGACATAAAGGCTGTGTCTTCCAACTCTTCGCCAGTGGCACTGGAAGCCAAGTAATAGACGACCTGAGGATGAAATTCGTCTTCATACAGCGCATCAAAATCAGGATTTGTCCTGAGAACCAGGCCTTTCTTCTTAAGAGCAGCAAAGACCTGAATTCCTCCCACAGAATTCATGGGATTACTTTCATCAAACAGAACCGTTACGCCCCAAAGTTTTTGACCGGGTTCACAATTCTCCTTCAACTCTAATATTTCGTACTCCGTCAATCCGGCAGCAGGAGAAGGCAACGCATCCGACGTACTTGTAACGGGTGTAGCTACAGAGACCGGAGCAACAGGTGCAGGTGCTGACTTTGCAACTTTTTCGGTCTTACCTTTCTTCCCCTCTTTTTCGGGAATAAAGGACTTGAGAGTGTTCTTGATAGGCTCGACATCAGCTTGATAGACATCCCCGTTCTGACGGGCTTCCAACATAGCTTTGATAACATCGATGGAAGAAAGCAAAATATCCACAACATCTTCCGTTACCTCAACTCTGTCTGAACGGATCTCATCTAAAAGGTCTTCAACTACGTGGGTAAAAGACGACAACTCCATCATCTCTACTGTAGCAGAACCACCCTTTAGGGTGTGAGCAGCACGGAAAATTTCATCGATTGCTTCTCTGTTAGAGGGGTCATTTTCTATAACTAAAATATTGCTTTCCAGGTTTTCTACCTGCTGATCAGCTTCACTGAAGAAGTCTTTGAGCAATTCCTCATTGTTGATGTCAAGATAGTCACTCATATCTTATCATTTTATACGCAATGGAAGATAAGTCAAGAGGAAACTTTGCAGATATTTTTTATTTTTTCTTTATTTTTTCAATTCTGTAATTTTTTTCACTACTCTGTACATGAGTCAAGAATTTGCCGAATTTGTCGATATTTTTAAAGAGTGTCTATCAATAAGGAATATATATGGTCAAGAAAAATTATTTTCTGAAAAAAATTTGGTTATTTGTTTTCACATCTCTTTTTCTTGCACTGCCGACTTTCGGTCAAGGAGTCTTCAGCGGATATGCCGGTGCAGCAGGTTCGTTGCAAAACGGTACAGGAGAAAAAAAAGTTGTTGCTAACTTGGATGCTTTTTTTGCTGGACAGTTTAATTTCGGAAGTATTTTCCAGTTTAGGACCGTTGCTTCTCTGAAGACTCTCAATTTAACAAAACAATTTTTATTTACTGACATAGAATCTTTAGTATCTATCGACGAAATATCACTTGCAGCCACTTTTCACGGTGGAGATTTGACCCATCATATAGCCCTGTTTGGCGGAGAGTATGAGTCCATCGGTTCGGATGTTTTTTTACAAAGACATTTCGGTATAGCTCCCATTGCATCGAGAATAACGGGAACTTGGAAAGGTCTTATGGGTTCTGTTATGTATCCTCGAAAAAATATGGGCCTATCTTACACTATGCGTTTTTCCCAACCTCACGCCGTATCAACATATATGTACCTTAACCAGGCAGTTGATTTGTCTCAATTGAACTTTGATTTACGGTACGCCGGATTGTTCAAATATGCAACTATAGATTTGGCAGCCGGGCTAAATATTCCCTTTGAAAACCAGGAATCAAACGGAGACAAAGTTATTCTTTTGGTTCGTCATGTAGATATGCATGCATCCGGTACGATGCTTTTTAAAACAGGCAGATATTTTTCGCTCTTTTTGCAAGCAGGTATAAACAGATTACGTTTTAATCCTGAAGAAGGCGATAAAATGTTAAAATTGGAAGATGTTCATTTCCTTTTTGAACCAAGATTTGACTTTGGTGCCATAAGCATGGATATCTCCCTCTTTAACATGCCCAAGACCTTCACAGAGGATACTTTTTTTATTGACTATCCTTTTGGATTTAATTTAGCTATATATAAGGAAAATATTTCAGTAGGATCCAGTGTTTTTACTGCAGGAAGTCATATAACTCTTTCTGTAATCGACAAAGATCTTGCTACCCTTAAAGGGATTAAGTTTTCCGATGTATCTTTAATGTTTTCACCTTTTTTTGAAGTAGGATTATCCCGTGGTGTCTTGAAAATTGCCGGCAAAATTGATTTACTACAAATCGTTTCCGAACACCAAAACATCTGTCTAAATATAGGCTACACTGTTCAATTGTAGTATCGGATGCAGATATTTCCGTATTAACCTACAAAAAAAGCTACCGGAAAGTACTGGTTTTGGAAGCAGGCACTTTTGGTAGCTTTTTTTTATTTACAGTTTCAACTGTGATAAACGTTGGCAGGCCTTTATTACCGCATCGCGATGTCCAAAGGAGCTGAATCGTATAAATGTCTCCCCTGCAGGACCAAAGCCGGAACCGGGAGTGGTAACTACATGACACTCTTCCAATATTTTATCGAACATTTCCCAGCTAGATCTACCGGGGAAACGAACCCACAAATATGGGGCGTTGCCTTGTCCGTACACTTCCACACCTGCTTTTTTGAAATTCTCTCCCTCCAAAGCTTTTTTTATCAACGCAGCATTTTCAAGGTAGTAATCAACAAGTTTTCTGGTTTCTTCCAAACCTTGAGGCTCCAAAGAAGCCAGTCCTCCGGCCTGTGCTATGTTGGAAGCTCCATTAAAGAAAGTGTTTGTCAAACGGGTCCATATGTTTTGAACTGGAGTTCCGTCTTCAAAACACAGATTTTTTGGAACAATTGTCCATCCCAAACGAACTCCCGTAAAACCGATAGGTTTTGAAAAAGAGTTTATCTCAATGGCACAATCTTTTGCCCCTTCGATTTCATAAATGGTGGTAGGTAAACCATCCTGCCGGATGAATGCGGAATAAGCACCGTCAAAAATGATAATACATCCTTGGGCTTTGGCAAAATCTACCAGTTTCTTTAACTCTTCCCGAGTAGCGACAGCTCCTGTAGGATTATTTGGGGAACAGAAAAAAATCAGACTGTTGGGCTTCACTACTGACAAGTCCGGGAAAAAGTTATTTTCCGGCAAACAAGGCATATAAACTATATCTTGATACCCTTTATCGGTAGCAGGCATTTTTCCTGCAGCTCCCACCATGACAGCTCCGTCAACATACACAGGATAAGCCGGATCTTGCACAGCTACAGGTACATCTGAACCAAACATTTGCTGAATACGGCCTACGTCACATTTTGCCCCGTCTGACACAAAAACTTCATCGGCACTGACCAAACCTTTGTACAAAACAGAAGCAATCTTTTCTCTTAAAGTCGGCTCTCCGGCACTGTCATCTCCATATCCGGAATATCCTGCCGGAGTACCTAAACCTTCTACATATTTTTTTAAGCCCTCAACTACATGGGGTGTTAAAGGCTCCGTAGTATTACCGATTCCCAAACTGATAATATCTGCATCAGGATGTGCGGCAGCAAAGGCTCGACGTCTTTTTCCTATCTCAGGAAAAAGATATCCGGCAGCTAAATTGGTAAAAGTAGGGTTCTTCTTAATCATTATATCTCCTATAATACTTTATTTCTATAAAAAGAATTAGTCTAAATCCAAGAGTAATTCGTCAATGGGTTTTCCTGCCGGAACCATGGGAAACACCATTTCGTCGATATTCATACCACAGTCAATCAACACAGGTTTGTTTAATTCCACTGCTTTGTCAAAAGCTACTGTAAATTCTTCTTCTGTAGAAACACGATACCCTGCAATTCCGTAAGCTTCTGCCAATTTAACAAAATCCGGACCAAAATCCAAGGTAGTTTCCGAATATCGCTTGTCATAAAACAGCTTCTGCCACTGACGAACCATACCCAAGGTTCCATTATTGATAACAAGAATAATAATAGGAATCTGATAATGGAAGATAGTTGCCAATTCAGTACTGTTCATACGGAAAGAACCGTCACCTGCAAAATGGACAACTTTTTTGCCGGGATTTGCCAACTGTGCCCCGATAGCTGCGCCTGTTCCAAACCCCATGGTTCCCAATCCTCCGGAAGTGATAAAACTTCTGGGTTGGCTGAAAGGATAAAACTGGGCTGCCCACATTTGATGCTGCCCTACTTCCGTTACCAATATACCTTTGTCTCCCAGTTTTTTGTACACATACTCTAAAGCAAACTTAGGGTGTAATTTTGTCTTCTTTGTATACATGGCAGGAATATGGGTTTTCCACTCTTCTATCTGACTATTCCACTCAGACCTGCTACGGGGTTCTACAAGAGGGAGAAGCCGCCTTAGAGTTTCTTTTATAGAACCGACTAAACAATCGTCTGTTACAATATTTTTATTTATCTCAGCAGAATCAATATCGATTTGAAGAATTTTACTTTTTGAAGCAAATTTTGATGAATCAGAAATTACTCTGTCTGAAAAACGGGCTCCCAAGGCGATAATTAAGTCAGAACGATTAGCTCCGGTATTGGCAGCCTTTGTACCGTGCATTCCTATCATACCGCAGGCAAGAGGATGATTTGCAGGAAAGGCAGATTTTCCCATAAGGCTGGTAGCCACAGGAATATTCCGTTTTTCTGCCAATTCTTTCAGTTCATCCCATGCACTGTCAATGACAACACCGCCTCCTACGTACAGGAAAGGACGTTCACTGCTGTTTATCAGGGCTGCCACTCGGCGGATACCATCATCAGTAGGAGACTGAATATGTGTCACCCGACGGATGCTAGCTCTTGCCAACTGAACGGGCCCTTCTGAAGCAAAGTTTACAACCGGTGGAGTGTATTCTGTAACAGCCGCTGTTACGTCTTTCGGAATATCGATAAGTACCGGCCCCGGTCGACCGGTTTCCGCTATCATGAATGCTTCTCGGATTGTATCAGCCAAAGTGTCTACATCCCGGACAATATAATTATGCTTTGTAATAGGCATAGTGATTCCGGTAATATCGATTTCCTGAAAGCTGTCTTTGCCCAACAAAGAAGTGGCCACATTACAGGTTATAGCTACCAAAGGGCTTGAATCCATGTAAGCTGTTGCGATCCCGGTAACAAGATTTGTAGCACCGGGGCCGGAAGTTGCCATGACCACCCCGGTTTTTCCTGTTGAACGGCTGTAACCGTCGGCGGCATGAGATGCTCCCTGCTCATGGGCTGTAAGAATATGGGTTATTCTGTCTTTGTTTTTATACAATTCATCGTAAATATTTAAGATGGCACCTCCGGGATACCCGAAAACAACTTTGACGCCCTGCTCTAACAAACATTCTATAACGATTCGTGCACCTGTACATTTCATTGCAGTATGGCTCCTTTATCAGCGGAAGAAACAAGTTTGGCATATCGGGCTAAATAACCTTCTGTGACTTTGGCAGGAGGACATACCCAAGCTTTCCGACGTTTTTCCATTTCTTCTTCAGAAACTTCCAGTGTGATTTTATACGCATTTATATCCAGGGAAATCATATCTCCTTCCTTAACCAAGGCAATAGGACCTCCCACGGCAGCTTCCGGAGAACAATGTCCCAAAGAGGCACCTCTAGTAGCACCGGAAAAACGACCGTCGGTGATAAGAGCCACGTCTTTATCCAACCCCTGGCCTGCAAGAGCCGCTGTTACTGCCAACATTTCTCTCATGCCGGGGCCGCCCCGAGGTCCTTCATAACGGATAACCACCACATCACCTTTGTGTATTTTACCCGCTTGCACGGCACTAAAACAGGCTTCCTCTGAGTCAAAAACTCTGGCAGGACCGGTGTGTTTCATCAACTCAGGGGCACAGGCTGACCGTTTAACTACAGTTCCGTCGGGAGCCAAATTACCGAACAGGATTGCAATACCGCCGGTAGAAGAGTAAGGATTTTCTATAGGACGCAATATTTCGGGATTCCGATTTTTTACGCAGGCTATATTTTCACCGATAGTCTTGCCTGTTACTGTCAAAGCATCTCTGTGAATCAGTGACTTTTTGTCCAACTCCATCAAAACAGCCTGAACTCCGCCTGCGCCGTCCAAGTCAGACATAAAAGTGTGGCCGGCGGGAGCCAAATGACAAAGATTGGGGGTATTTTCAGAAATATTGTTAATCATGTGTAAGTCGATTTTGACCCCGGCGTCGTGAGCGATAGCCGGCAGGTGGAGCACCGTGTTGGAGCTGCAACCGAGAGCCATATCTGCCCGTAGTGCGTTTTCAAAAGCTTTTTCCGTCATGATTTGGCGGGCAGTAATACCTTTATTAAACATATCCATAACAGCCATACCGGCTTTTTTTGCCAAAGCGATGCGGGCCCCCGATACGGCAGGTATTGTACCGTTACCGGGCAATCCCATACCCAACACCTCGGTAACACAGTTCATACTGTTGGCAGTAAACATTCCCGAACAGGAACCGCAACCGGGACAGGCAACGTTTTCCAGTTCGCAAAGCTGTTCTTCCGTAATTCTTCCTACACTTGCTGCCCCCACAGCCTCAAACATATCGGTAAGACTTAGGTTTTTTCCACTATAAGGATTGTCTTTATAACAGCTGTCAGCCCCCGGTAATCGCCCCGGCATCATGGGACCGCCGGAACAAAAAACTGTAGGCAAATTCAGTCGTCCTGCTGCCATAAGCATACCGGGAACGATTTTATCACAGTTAGGAATCATTACCAAAGCGTCAAACTGGTGAGCTTTGGCCATACATTCTATGGAATCAGCGATAAGTTCCCGGGTCACCAAAGAGTATCTCATGCCTTCGTGTCCCATGGCAATACCATCACAGACACCGATAGCAGGGAACTCAATGGGTGTACCTCCTGCCATACGGACACCGGCTTTTACCGCTTCTGCTATTTTATCAAGATTAATATGCCCCGGAATTATTTCATTCTTAGCACAACACACGCCAACCAAAGGGCGTTCCAGTTCTTCGTCAGTATACCCCATGGCTTTAAACAATGACCTGTGGGGAGCTCGGGCCAATCCTTTTGTTGCGTTGTCGCTTTTCATTACTATTTCTCCGTTCTTTTTAAGTATAATTAAAACAATTTTAATTATATTGTTGTACCTCGTCAAGAACTTTAGCCATTTTGTTTTAGTTCTTTCAATAAAATGAATCTGTCAAAATATTATTGACAAACCAATATTATATTAAATATAATATTATATGAGGTTGTATATGAGTTTTATTACCGGTACCGATTTGCTTGATGCAATCGTTCTAGCCTTGGTTTCTCAAGAGGGAACCTACGGTTATAAAATCACCCAAGAAGTTCGCACTGTTATGGATATTTCAGAAAGTACACTGTATCCCGTACTCAGACGATTACAAAAAGATAATTATTTAGAAACCTATGATGTTTCATATAATGGAAGAAATCGTCGTTATTATAAAATTACAGCCAACGGTATGATCCGTTTAGACAATTACAGACGAGACTGGTTAAACCATCGCAGTAAGTTAGATGCTATTTTATTGGGTATTCAAAGTACCATGACAAAGGATACGGAGGAATAATATGAATAAAGGAGAATACCTTTCTGCTCTTACAAATGAGTTACAGGGATTGACGGAGACGGAACGACAAGAAGCGCTTTTCTACTATGAGCAATATTTTGAAGATGCCGGTATTGAAAAAGAACAAGAAGCGATAGAAGAGTTGGGAAGTCCAAAAGAATTGGCTCAAAAAATCTTATATACAATACCAGGAGTACCGGTACCGTTATCTAAACCATATCATGATCACTGTAAAAATTCGGGAGATACTCAAAACTCTACGGAAAACAGGTCTAGAAAATGGTCACAGGACGATACAGATTTTCACTCTTACACTGGAGCAGAGTCACGGCATACTACTTGGAAAAATTCATGGGAAGAGTCACAAGAAAAGTCTTCCATGAAAAAAAATAAAGATAAAGATTTCAGTTCTTCTTTGTTAAAAATTATTCTGATTGTAGCCCTGATCTTTATCACGGCACCCCTTTGGATATCTGTAGGTTCTGTTGTTCTTTCTATATCAGCTGTGCTTTTGTTGCTGATTTTACTTATACCGTCCTGCTTGACTATTGTGGCATTGGTAATTTTGGCTGTGGGAGTGTACGTTTTTATTTTGGGGTTCTTCTTTCCGCCTATATTTTTTACATCTTTTGCCCTCTGGGGTACAGGTCTGTTTCTTACAGGATTAGGTATTGTGGCAACTGTGGGAGGAGTTATGATTTTCGTCAAAACATTTCCACCCCTTTTCAGAGTAATTATTAATATATTGCGCCTTCCTTTTCACGGAAGAAACAAATTTAAGGAGCACGTATGAAAAAATCTACCAAAATAATACTGACTGTTGGTATTTCTTTGTTGATAATTGGTTTTTTAATGTCTCTTGTAGCTTTTTTAATGGGTATCACACCTTTTTATATTTGGAAATCAGTTCGAGACAGAAACACCGTTGTCTACCCTTCCGGTGAAAATAACTTTATCTGGTCTTCAACCGAACAAAATATACGCAATCTCCACATTGAGCTAGGACAAACGGAGTTACACATTATACCGGGGGATTCTTTTGTCTTTACCGCTGACAGAAAAATTGATTCTATAGCGGTTACAGGAGATACCCTACATATCAAACATACCGAAAAAGATTCCGAAACCTTTGGTCTTTTCAAATCCTACCTGTTTGAAAAAGAGATTCCACCTCTGAAAGCCACCCTTACCGTACCCTATAATGTATTTTTTGAAAATATCACCTTAGAAATCGGTATGGGAGAGTTTGAATCAAAGATGCCGTTAAAATGTAAACGGAGTACGATAAATGTAGGCTTAGGGTCCTGTTCCTTGGAAGATTTTTCCGTAACGGATTATTTTGAAACAGAGTGTGATATGGGCTCCCTCACTATACAGGGAACTATTGACGGTACTTCAAAAATACAGTGCGGTATGGGCTCTCTTTTTATACAGGGAAATTTAAAGGGTAACTCAAAGATACAATGCGGTATGGGAACTGTAGAACTCATAACTCAAGGAAATCCCGATGATTACAATTATAAAACAAAGGTCGGTATGGGTTCTGTTCAGATAGGCGATAAAACCTTTGAAGGTTTGTCTAACAAAGAACGTTTTTCTTCTGCTGCAAAAAATTATTTTGATATAGACTGTGGTATGGGGGCTATTACCATAAGCTTTGTAGACACATTTCAGGAACATACATTATAATGGAAGAAAGAGAGGAAACATACATGTCAAACAAAATCAGACCGAGAAAAACTTTGTATCGTTCAAAAAACAGAATGCTCAGTGGTGTTTGTGGCGGTATCGGTGAATATTTTTCTGTAGATCCGACCCTTATAAGATTGATTGCCGCTTTTTTGGGATTTGCCAGCGTAGGAACGGCCTTGATAGCCTACATCATTGCAGCCATCGTGATTCCAGATAATCCAGATAATACCTATAACTGAAAGTCTCTGTTTTGTCGAAACTTTGTGTTCACAATCCGAATTTATAGTCTAAATCTTCGACCCCGTAGAAATAAAACTGGAAACTATAAATAAAATCTGTTATAGTAAAGTTATGAAGCAAACTTTGGTTATCGGCTCTACTGTTGCAGACGTTATTGTAAATGTTCCCTCCATTCCTTCTACAGGAGAAGATGTAAACATACTATCTCAACATATTCAATTGGGTGGTTGTGCATATAACGTAGCTCATATACTTACACTGACCAAAACTCCGCATACGTTGTGTTCACCTGTAGGCTCTGGTGTATACGGGGATTTTGTTGCAGCAGAGTTAAAATCCTTCGGGATTCCTTGCTTTGTCAGATTAGATGTTCCTAACGGATGCTGCTACTGTGTAGTAGAAGCCTACGGAGAGCGTTCCTTTATGTCTTATCACGGTGCAGAATATGTTTTTTCGAAACAATGGATGAATTCCATTGACTTTACAGAAGTAGACAGCGTGTATATATGCGGTTTAGAAATTGAAGAACCTACCGGCAAAGAAATCGTTGATTTTTTGGAAGAACACCCCGATTTAACCATATATTTTGCTCCCGGCCCGCGAATACAGTACCTCAATAAAGATTTACTTACCAGAATATTTCACTTACATCCCATTGTGCATTTGAATCGACAGGAAGTATGTTCTTTTACCTCTATTTCCGATCCGGAAAGTGCATCTCAATATTTGCATAACATAACAAAAAACAACGTAATAGTAACATTGGGAGAACAGGGTGCTCTTGTTTCAGAACAGGAAACAATATACACAGTTCCCGGATTTTCAACAAAGGTGATAGATACCATTGGAGCCGGGGATTCTCACATCGGTTCCGTTATTGCGTATTTGAAGCAAGACATACCACTTAAAGAGGCGGTCTTTCGGGCAAACCGTTTGGCAGCAGCTGTTGTAGGCACGAAGGGTGCCAATCTTTCAAAGGCAGACTATCAAAAAGCCTGCGATTGCTTTGTTTCAATGGCTCAATACTGATTCGCTGTACTTGGCGATATTAACAAGGGGTTTGGTACTATTACGATAAAGAGACTGACGTGGCGTAGTAACAGTCTCAAAAGTGTATCCACGCCGATCATATCAAAGTTGGTGAAGTAAAGGTCATGACCGGTAAAAATATAATGTTTGATTTTGGAGGGACATATGTCTGAAGAAAAAACAGAACAGGAAAAAAACACAAAGGAAACTTCCACACCAAAAAAGAAAAAGACAGGATTTATTGTACTGATAAGTTTCTGTTGTGTGCTAGGCGTTTTGCTCTTGTTATGTTTGGGATGGATCTTATATGCGTCTTTTAACAAGGCAACTCCTGTATCTTTACTACCTCACAATTTCTCCCTCTATGTCCACACAGAAGATGCTTGGCATAGTTTAGAACCACTGTTAGATTTACAAGCTACAGACATTTTTTTGTCTCAGGAATCTTATATATCTTTCCGTGAAACGATTATGCAATTCCGACAATCGCCGCTTCGTACTAATGCCTTTGTTTCCGATTTGCTCAGCAGACCGGTACACATCGGGTTTTATAACTCAGAACAAGAAAGTCAGGATTTTATTGCAGTATTGGAGATGGGAATTTATTCATCTCTTACCCGTTTAGCATCTCTTTGGCTTCCTCTTATAAAATTGGATAACGCCCAGGACTTGTCTATCGACAAAATTAAAAACACAAACGGAACATATTTTGAAATCCGTACTGGTACCGAAAGCTATTACCTAAAGCCCTATAAAAATACCGTGGTAGTCAGTTCAAATTTACAGCTATTTACTTTAGCCTGTGCCGGAAATCAAGATATTTTATATCCAAAGGAGATATTGGATTTAGTAAACCAAAAAATACAGGATCCAATAAAAATTCTTGTTGACGCACAGCAATTTGCTCGTATGGCTGCCACAGACAACGATATTTTAAAACCACTCCCGGAGTTTATCAATGCGGAAGCCAAAAGTTTGATTTCTTTGGGAATTTCAGACTCAGAAGTACACATTACAGCTACCATACCATTAAACTTGAACGATTCTGTTCCTTACGGTTTGCAACCGATAGCAGACATATTAAAAATCAACTCAACCTTACCCGCATTACTTTCAAAGTTGGGAGAAACAACGCAATATTACACTCTTATCAACACAGACAGTATCAGTTTATTAAAAAATGCTGGTTTTTCCTTTTTGCCGGAAGAAATGGGTGCGGAAAATTTATGGGCTAACGGAAACACTCTTTCCCAAGCCTTTTTAGGACTCTCTTTAGATGAACTGATTTTTTCTTGGTCTGCAGGAGAAGTCGCTGCCATCGGTATGGAGGGCTTTAACACCCCGGCCTTTGCAATTAAGATAGAAGATGAAAATAAGAGACAGCAGGTTTTTGACAGAGCTTTATCCTCTTTTATCGTGAAGGATGATACCAGTTTGATTTTAAACGGCGTACGTTTACCCAGAATTTATTTTCCGTCTTTTGTGGAAGGTATTTTATCAATGATGAATATTTCCCTTCCTCACCCGTACTATTTTGTCCATGACGGATTTATTTATTTTTCCGAATCTCCCGAAACCTTAGCTGCAATTTTTAATGCAAGTCAAGGTGGAAAAACTATTTCCTCAAATCAAAATTGGGAAACAGTATCACAAAACCATGGTTTAAATAGTACTGTCAGCCTTTTTTACGATTTGGAAAGAAGCCGACCATTTTTCCTGCGCAGTAATTCCGTCTTTTCGGATATACTGGAGTTGTACTCCATCGGCCGACTGGACATGCAACTAGAGGACAGTAATCTTAAAATGAATCTTACAGTTATGACTCGAAAAGCCGGTCAGCTAAGAAATATTCCCGGTTTTCCCAAAGAACTGAAAGGGAAAAACGGCCAATTAGTCGCTCAAAAAGGAAATAATCCCCAGTATATCTTTTGGGTAGAAGATGAGAAAATCATAAAATCCATGAATGTATCAAGTATGGAAATTACAGAAAAAAAGATGAACTCAAAAGTGTCCCTGTGTCCCGCCCTGCAGGGAACGGGAGAGGGAACTCTTTGGGCTGTAACGGAAGAAGGAGCTGTATATCTGTTGAAGAATACCCTTAAAGAAGTTTCTCACTTTCCTATACTCTTAAAATCACATCCGGCAACGGCGCCTGTAGCTTATGGAGAGGGCATAGCTGTCATAACAGTAGATGATACTATGCATATTATATCGCAAACTGGAGATACCACGCCCATTTCCTTATCCATTCAGGGTTCTGTTCAGGCTGCTCCCGAAGTTTTTCAAGATATTCTTGCGATTTATGACAAAGGATTTAGTGGCAATATTTTGCTTCTTAAAGGTACAGAACAGATGCAGCAAGTACCTGTTCTGGGTTTAGCTTACGGTTCTCCTTCCATTATGAATAAGGGAGAAAATTATATGGCCTTTTTAACCCAAGCCGGTATTTTGAAAATATGGAAATTAACAGAAATTTCCGTGGAAGAAATAGTTACCACAAAACTTAATGGTGTATTTTTTACCAATGTTGTCAACAACGGTAACTACTTTTTTGCCTTATCAGAGCAGGGCATGTTATACAGAATAGCTTTAGATGGTTCGGTTTTAACGGTACAACTTCCTGATATAACAGCCAAAGAAGGAGTTATAACCGTGGCATCCCCTGCAACAATGTACTCAACAGCAAAGACAACAGTACAAAGTAGCAATATCTATGTAGGTGTTGACGGAAATGTAATCTATGGCTTTAACGAACATTTGGAATTGTTACCCGGCTTCCCGGTAACCGGAAAGGGTAAACCGATTTTTATTGACGCTAATGGTGATAATGCAGCTGACTGTTTTACCATCACTATGGATAATAAACTTACAGCCTATAATCTTCGATAGGAGAATTGTATGAAAAAACATAGTCTATTTTTTGTTTGTATTTCTCTGTTTTTTGTTTCCTGTGCTTCATTGCAAGAAGACATTCGGATTTCAACCCCAAAAGATGAAGAAATGTTGGTTGTAGCATCTATCGAGGAAAAAGTCATTGAACTAGATGCCC
>JAHLFV010000003.1 GCA_018883625.1 Candidatus Treponema excrementipullorum | reverse complement strand
ACACACACACACACACACATCAGGCTATCACATCTTACAACGAGCGATAGCGTAAAAATACTATACATTTATATGCATAATTTTCCTTATTTTAGTGCCATTTAGTGGTAAATACGCTCTGTACAAAAGTTTTCAGTTTCAGTATTATTGCGACGATATACATACTTTTGTCTGTTGTAGCTTTTTTGCGGAGGTAAAAATGGCTATTACTTTTAAACCGGCTCCCAAACGTGTTTCCGGCACCGGTAATACTGGCTCTGCCGGTACCGGTAAAGACATGACACAGGGTAGCCCCTTCAAACTTATCTTTTTTTATTCTATTCCATTGCTTATCGGTAACTTGGTACAACAGTTGTATAACATGGCAGATACAATTATTGTAGGTAGACTGTTAGGTACCGCTGCCCTTGCTGCGGTGGGAACAACAGGCCCTATGAACTTTCTTGTACTGGGCTTTGTAACGGGATTAACTGCCGGGTTTGCAGTTATTACGGCACAAAAGTACGGGGCAAAAGATACGGTAGCACTGAAACGCTCCATTGCCATGAATATTATATTGAACGTTGCCTTTTCCGTGGCTATGACCGTTGTTGCCCTGATTACCACGGAACCGATTTTACGCCTTATCAATACGCCTACAGAGATTTTTGCCGATGCTACGGTGTACATAAAAATAATTTATTGGGGAATCGGGGGAATTGTACTGTATAACGGTACTTCCTGTATTTTGCGGGCGTTGGGAGACAGTAAAACTCCTTTGTACTTTTTGGTTGCCTCTGCCGTGTTAAACATTGTGTTGGATATTGTGTTTATTCTCAACTTTAACATGGGAGTGGGGGGAGCCGCTTGGGCAACGGTTATTTCCCAAACGCTGGCAGGACTTGCCACTCTGATTTTTATGATTGTTCGGTATCCTTTGGTTCGAACAACCAAAAAGGATTATGCATGGGATTCTTATTTTGCTTGGCAGCATCTTAAAATAGGGCTTCCTATGGCGTTTCAGTTTTCCATTACGGCCATTGGAGTGGTAGTGTTGCAGGGAGCTTTGAACATTTTTGGAGCGGTAAAAATTGCAGGATACACGGCTGCCCAAAAGGTGGAACAGTTAACGGTAGGTGTTGCCAGTACTTTGGGTGTTACTATGGCGAACTACACAGGACAGAATTTGGGTGCAGGAGACTTGAACAGAATAAAACAGGGTACAAATATCGGTACTTTATTGACCATAAGTTTTTCCCTTGTGTCCATGGCGATTGCCATGGTGTTTGCGGAACCCCTTTCTACGCTGTTTATTGAACAGGGAGAAACGGAGGTTATTGCCGCTTCCCGGCAGTATTTGTTTATTACCGCCCCATTTTATCCCTTTTTGTTTGTGATTTTTATTTACAGAAACGTATTGCAGAGTTTGGGAAGGGGCTTTATGCCTTTAATGGCGGGAGTGTTTGAACTGGTTGCCCGAACCGTGGCGGCATACACGTTACCGGCTATAGCCGAATATGCCGGAATTTGTTTTGCAGGCCCCTTGGCATGGATAGGAGCTGCCGTACCTTTGTTTATTTCTTACACGGTGATTATAAAAAAGTTTCGCTGTGGAGTACCGCAATCATAAGGATGAAACAATAGTACCGCTAAAAGCCGGCTTGTCCTCCTGCGGTACAGACCTTTGTTTTCCCGAGGCATAAGCCGAGGTAACTTTAGGTAAGATGTCTCCACTCACTTTGTTCGGTGGACAGGACACACTCCGTTCCGGCTTTTATCCGGCATTTCAAAGCACAACCTAATATCCTCCCGAGAAATTCTAAAAAAAATTCCCAACTATTTTCTCCGAATCCGTCGAAAATCACCTCTTTAAAGCAATAATTAATATAGGAGGTATAGCGATGAAAGAATGGAAGGAGCTAACATTAACCGATGACTATTTATTCAGTCAAATCATGAAAGACGAAGAGTTCTGCAAACTCTTTCTTGAAATGTTGATGGGAATAAAAATCACAAAAGTAATCTACTTAGAGGCACAAAAAGAGGTAAACCTTTTCCCTCAAACAAAGGGTATCAGGATGGACGTCTATCTTGAAGGTGACAATGAGATTTACAACATCGAAATGCAAACAACTCATAAGCATAACTTGGTAAAACGAATGCGGTATTACCACTCCGCCATTGACGTAGACTCTCTTTTGAGAGGTAATCCCTACGATCAACTGAAAAAATCCTATGTGATTTTTATCTGTAATTTTGATTTATGTGGGGATGGTTTTCCGGTTTACGAAAGTCAGACTGTTTGGAAACAAAATGGACAGGAAATAGGCGACGAACAGATAAAAGTAGTGTATAATACAAGTGCGTTTGAGAAGGCACAAGATCCCAGATTACGGGCATTATTACAGTACTTATCTACCGCCACGGTTACAGATGAAGCCCGTCCTATTGCCGACAAAGTAGCAGCCTTCAAACGACTCTTTCCAGACGGGAGGCCCCATATGAAATATGAATTAGACTTGTACGATAAATGGCGTGAAGGCAGAGCAGAAGGAATAAAAGAAGGTATAGAAATCGGGGAAGAAAGAGGTATAGCTAAAGGCCGGGAAGACGGGATACTGACTGTTGTGTATACCGCCTTTGAGCAGGGATTGTCTACAGAAGTAATTGCGTCTTTGACTCATATGTCCATTGAAGAGATAGAAAAGCTCCGTGACACTTTCAGTGTATAATAGTCTTCAAACGACTTTTTCCTGACGGGAGAATTTTATATTCTGAGCTTTAGAGCAAGCACGTATGTCTATTTTGCACTTATCTGTGCACACGACCCGATACAACAGGTGTGACTGGCTAGAATTGTTTAACTGTTCAAAAACTTTTACATCAAAAGAAGGGAACCTGGGGCAGATCGCTCAATAAGGTGCCGACTTTTTCTTAGCTAATGCCAAAAAGCTCAGCAGGTTTTTAGCAAAAACTTGGCAAATAATGTAAGCCTTTAGGCAAGATATCTCCGCTTACTACATTCGGTGGACAGGACAAGCCGTATAAAACAAAAAAAAAGCTGCCCGCACAAAGCAGGGCAACTTTTTTGTAAAGCCGGCTTAAAGGAACGTGCCTCCAAACCGCTTAGTTACATACCGAATCGGTATGTGCATACCGATTATTTTTCTCCGGGGAGAACAGGTTCCAAAACATAGCTACCTGTATCAAGCACTGAGGCTTGAACTTCATAGCTGTTCTTATTAATCTTTGCATTGTTAAATTCAGATGATTTTAAGGTAGGATTTTCCACGTGAGCTTTAACTTCTACTATCTTGACCCATAAAATATCTTTATTCTTGGTATAATTTTCATCATCAGGGGTTTCTCCAGCGACATACTGATCCTGTGCAAGTGTTAAAGCATAGGGATACGTCTGTGCCGGCATGATAAGTTTTTTCGTTTCTGTTTCAGGAATGGTTACGTCGAATTGTAATCTCTGAATTTTCTGATACTTTGTACCAACTTTTGTTGCTTCAGATACGGTCAATGTTTTATCTTCAGGTTCAAAGGGAATGATTTGCTTGATTGTGTAGTCTCCATGGTTATTGCCGTTTACCATTCCTGCTGGAGTTGAAGGTTTCTGATCCGTTTTTCCAACTTCATTGCAGAAAATAGGTAAAATGCCGATAGGAGTAACTTCATCTTTATAGTCAGATGCATTAATCTTTACTGCACCACCGGATTGGATAGTTACAGTACCACGGAAGTCACGGGAACCTGCAATTGCATTTGCTTCATCACCGGATTTTGTCGGTTTAACATCAGGCTGATGGATATACAAGGTATATGTTTCCGTTGTTTTATCTTTCATAATAGGACTAAAATCAAAGGTAATTCTACCGTCTTTGTTTCTCACCGTACCAGTTGTTGTATAACCTTCTACAACGACACCATTTTCATCTGTAAAGCAATAGAAATCAATACCACCATTATTTGCCGTTAATGTCAGTGTTTTAGGTACTCCCGCCTTGTCAACACTTTGCCCCCCCCATTTGCCGGCGTCTTTTCCTAAATCTTGGGCACCTTTACAACCAAAGGCTGTAAGTACTGCCAATGCAGTAAGACAAACAAACAATGTTGTCCGTAATTTTTTCATAACACACTCCTTATTATAATTATTTTGTAATGCTATACCCCTAGTATACTATCGTTTTTGGAAAAAAACAAAGAAAACAGGTATTCAATTTAGAAAAAAAAGCATCTTTTTTTGAAAGATTCGGTAGCTTCTTTCTAAAATCTTAAATTTATCATATATCTAGATTCATACACTGTGGGCAATGTGCCCATATACTACGGGCAACATGCCCAAATCATCACTATTCCAAAGATGACAGGTACTCTGCAACTTCCAGATTAAAACTCATTTCTGCGTAGTCGGCAGGGGTATCTCCGTCCATATCCTGTGCGGTAGGATCTGCACCGCATTCCGTTACCAAATATTCTATAGTTTCCCGGGAACACATAATAGCTGCTACGTGGAGAGGAGTGGCGTTGTATTCGTAGGTGCGGTAGGTAAAAATATGAGGATCTGATTGAACCAATGCCTTTATGCACTCAATGTCACCAGAAGCTGCGGCATACAGTGCGGCATCAGCATCATCGTTATCGGTTTGCCGGGGATCGGCACCGCTATCCAATAATAAGCGGACAATGTCCGGATTTTGATGCAAAAGAGCCAGCTGAAGAGGAGTGATTCCACTGAACAGTGTGTCTTGCAATATAACATCTGCTTGTTCGTGTAGGGAGTCTGGATTTTCTTTTATACGAGCTTGTATCTGTTCAAGATCTTGATTTATTATTGCTTGATACAAAGGCGGTAAGTCTTCTGTAGAAACACTGGGAGCAACTGCCTCAAAGTATTGATATACGGCTTCATCATTGTTCCAGTAGGCATAGTCAACAGGAGTTTCTCCATCCACATCCGGGGTGGTGGTATCCAATCCGTAGGTTTCTACCAGGTGTCGGACAGTGTCCAAAGTACCCATGCTGGCAGCATTGTGAAGAATGGTGGTATCATAGCTGTATGTTCTGTAGTTCAGTAATGTAGGGTCATGGTCTACCAACATATCTATAATTTCCGGGGTACCGTAGGCGGCCGCGTAGACTATGCTGTCCCAACCGTCTTCATCGGTAAGCTTGGGGTCTGCTCCGTACTCTAAAAATAATTGTACCATGGGAGCGTCTTGGTTGATTATTGCCATTTGCAAGGGAGTTGCTTGGTAAATGTAGTTTTCAGATCCATCGTAGGCTTCCATAGATTCAATTTCTGTGTGTTGTTTCAGTAAACTTTTGTCTGCTTTGATAAGGGCTTTTGCGGCAGCAAGATCGCCTTCCAGTATAGCGTCTTCCAAAGCCTGAAACCGTTGTTCTTTGGGAACAGAGGTAGTGGCACAGGAAAACAAAAATACTGTCCACAAACATAAGAGTACAAAAGTCGTTTTTTTCATGTAAATCCTCCTTTACGCCGTATCCACGCTGTTTTGTGTACACGGATATGGAAAAGATTGTAACACGGGACATAGAATATTTCTAGGTTTTTTTATACTGCCTGGGAGACAAAAATTGTATATATTGACAAATATCGATATGTTTTGTATCTTACTATACAGGGAGGCAGAATGAACAATACAGTAAAGCCGGATAAAGAAACTGTTGCCAGAATATTTAAAGCCTTTTGTGATCCCAATCGGCTCAGTGTTTTGGAATTGTTGCAAGCCGGTGAAATGTGCGCCTGTAAGATACTGGAAGACTTGAACATCGGTCAGCCTACGTTGTCTCATCACATGAAAATTCTCTGCGATGCAGGAATTGTCAGTGTCAGGAAAGAGGGAAAGTGGATGCACTATTCTTTGAATCGGGAAGGTTTTGCCCGTGCTTCCGAGATTCTGGCAAGTTTTTATACTTCTTCTGCAGAATATACCCTTTTGGCACAAGAATGCAGTTGCAGTAAAAATAAATAAAAAAAACAGCAATATATCGATACATTGCGATTTATAAATATAAATCAAGAGGCAGTACTATGAATGGAGCAGATACAGTAAAAAACGGATGGATGTTTTTTCAAAATGAAATTGTAGGTATGCAATGGTTAAACAGACTGATAGGATTGGGATTGCAGCAAACGGGGTTGGATATTACAAGTCGTATTGGCGGCAGTCTTCAGTTTTTTTTGTATGATACCGTTAAAATCGTGGTACTGCTGACGGTGTTGATTTTTATTATTTCGTATATCCAAAGTTATTTTCCGCCGGAGAAAAGGTGCTGGAAATCCTGAAAAAAGTTATTTTTTACATACTTATCGGTGTGGGTATCGGTGCGTTTATTCACAACTGGATCCCGGAAGATTTTATTGTGGGTGTTCTGGGAAGCGGTAATCCTTTAGGGGTGGTTTTGGCAACTTTGTGCGGCGTTCCCATGTATGCGGATATTTTTGGTACTATTCCCATTGCCCTGTCAGTGTGGGGCTTCCGGTGCTGAAGCCGAGGAAAGTACAAATGTTGACACAGGTTGTTGCGGTGGTTCATCAGACTTGTACCGGAGAAAGTGACCAAGTATTTAGGTCTGTTATCAATAAAATAGAACAAAAAATCCTTGCATTACGGGATGCGCTTTCTAAGCAGTAATAAAAAAGGGATTCGGCACACAGGGTAAAAGTGTTTCCGAATCCCGTAGTTTTTATCAGGTATTTTCTATTAAATAAAGAATATCATCAAAAGCTGGGCAGAAATAACTCTCAGGAACATGGCTAAGGGGTATACAGTGGCGTATCCTACAGACGGAGCGTCGCAGGAAGTCTGTTCGTTACAGAATGCCAATGCCGGAGGATTTGTATTTGCTCCGGACAATACACCGATAACCGTGTAGTAGTTAACGTGGAAAACCAGCTTTGCCAACAATCCCATAACAAGAAGAGGAATGATGGTTATCAAAGCACCGTAAGCAATCCATACAAAACCGTTCTGTTCAACTATTGTTCTCACAAAGTCAGCTCCGGCTCCCAATCCTACGCTGGCAAGGAACAAGGCAATACCGATTTCTCTGAGCATAAGGTTTGCACTGTCGGTAACGTAGGTTATAATCTTTAAGCCGGGGCCAAAGCGGCTGATCAAAATAGAAACAATAAGAGGCCCGCCTGCCAATCCCAGTTTTACGGGGAACGGAACACCGGGAAGCGGAATGGGAATGCTACCTAAAACACATCCTAAAAGAATTCCTACAAAAATAGGAATTAAATTGGGGTGATTGAGGCGTTTAAGGGAGTTACCCAGAATTTTTTCTGTCTGACGGATAGAATCTTCGCTACCTACGATAGTTACCTTGTCACCGATTTGAAGTTGCAATTCGGGAGTGGCTACCAAGTCAACACCGGCTCGGTTCACCCGAGTTATTGAAACTTCAAAACTTTTGCTGATATCAAGTTCTCCCAAAGTTTTTCCCTGCAGTTCGTTTTTTGAAATAAGGATTTGTCGTGAAATCAGGTTTGGCTCTTTGATATCCCAAACATAGTCACTTTTTTCTCCCAAGGCAGCAACGATTTGTGAAACATCCTGTTTTTCTGTAACAAAGAGCACCATGTCTCCGGTATGGAGAAGGGTTTGGGGATGTGCAAGTTGAGTTTCTGCTTTACCGGCAGGCCGTATGCGGGAAATAATAAATTTGCAGCTGAGCTGTTGGGAAATCTGAGCAATAGTCTTTCCGTTCCCTTTGCTTTCTGTAACCAGGGCAACAGCTCTGATGACCTCTGTCTTTTTTACAGAACCGGCATTTTGTGAAGCAGCTTCTTCTTCAACCTTGGGATTAACCCTTGTCAGATAACGGAGTATCAGCAGGGTAAGAATTGCTCCTACAACTCCCAGCGGGTAGGCTACGGCATATCCCATTGCTATTTCTGAAGCTCCGGAACCGGTGATATCTGCATAAGTCTGTTGTGCGGCACCAAGACCGGGGGTATTGGTAACGGCACCGTACAGAATTCCCACCATTGTACTGATGGGTAATTTTGTAATCAGATGGATAACAATGGTTGTTAAAACACTGACCAGTACAGAACCGGCTGCAATCAGATTCAATTTAAGACCGCCTGCTTTAAAAGCAGAGAAAAAGCCCGGTCCTACCTGAATACCGATTGAATAGACAAAGAGGATAAGTCCGAATTCTTTCACAAAGGAAAGCAAACCCGGATCCAAAGTTATTCCGAAATGTCCGAGAAAAATTCCTGCAAAGAGAATCCAAGTAATTCCCAAAGAAATACCTTTAATACGGATTTTTGCAAGAAGATACCCGACGGCAATAACGAAAGATAAAACGATAACGCTGTGTGCCACACCTCCACTAAAACTACCGGGCACACCAAAAACCAAATCTCTAAAAAACTCCATAAGAGTATTGTACACCTTTTTTGTTTTATAGCAACCAAAAAAGCTTACATTTGTAGGTTTTTGAAGGAAAAACATACATATTGACCCTTGTTTTCAAAAGCATATAATAGAAACACTTTAGCTGTTTTATACAACATAGTTTTTGATTTGCACTATTACACAGAATACAGAGGAATGTATGGCACAATATCTCATCGGTATCGGAATTTGTCTTTTAGGTGGTTTAATGATGTCTCGGTTGGCAAAAAAAATATCATTGCCTGCCGTGACGGCATATCTTGTAGCAGGGTTATTGTTGGGGCCGTTTGTCATTGGTAAATTAGGCATACCCGGCATTGGTTTTACTTCTTTGGAAGAAGCTGAATCTTTGGGGATTCTTTCTCAAGGGGCGTTGGGGTTTATTGCTTTTGCCATTGGTAACGAATTCCGTTTGACTCAACTCAAAAAAATGGGAAAGCAGGCTATTCTTGTAGGTATTTTTGAGTCTGTAATTACTACCGTAGTTGTGGATATTGCGTTGATTACCTTTCACTTTCTTAATCCTGATTTATTATCGTTGCCTAGTGCCATTACTTTGGGAGCTATTGCTGCGGCAACTGCTCCGGCTGCTACATTGATGGTTGTAAAGCAATATAAGGCTGAGGGGCCTTTAACCAAATTATTGTTGCTTGTTGTTGCTTTGGACGATGCAGTCGGTTTGATGCTTTTTTCTGTTTCTTTCGGTATCGCTCGGGCTTTGGAAAGCGGTGTTGTAGATATTCTTGTTATTATTTTGGAGCCAATTGTTGAAATTACCTTGTCTTTGGGGCTGGGTGCGTTAATGGGATATTTATTACACCGTACCGAAAAGTTTTTTCATTCAAGAAGTAAACGGTTGTCTATTTCTGTTGCTTATGTATTGTTGGCGGTAGGTATTTCGCTTATAGATATTCAGGTGGGCGGTATTCATACCGGTTTTTCGCTGTTACTGGTTTGTATGATGATGGGAACGGTTTTCTGTAATGTTTGTAACTTTTCGGAAGAGCTTATGGAGCGAGTCGATGGGTGGACAGGTCCCATCAGTGTGTTGTTTTTTGTTATTTCTGGGGCAGAGCTGGATTTATCTGTTATTTCCAAACCACTGATTTTGCTTATCGGTATTGTATATATAATTTTTAGGTCACTGGGTAAGTATTTAGGTGCCGGTATCAGTTGTAAGCTGAATCACTGTGACGCAAAAATCAGTAAAAACTTGGGAATTACCTTGCTCCCCCAAGCCGGTGTTGCTTTGGGAATGGCGCAAACAGCTATGGCTTTGGATGGGGGACCCGTTATCAGAAACGTAGTGCTGTTTTCTGTTTTGGTTTACGAATTGATTGGGCCTGTGATGACAAAGGGTGCTCTTATGAGAGCCGGAGAAATAAATCCGGAAGGAGCAACCAGTGCCCGGGTTAGCAATAGCTAGAAAATAATAGATGATTTTGAGTAAATAATGTTATGAAAAAGAGTTCTGAAATATATCTTTTTGAAGAAATGCCTATTCCTCAGGCTGTAGCTCGGATGTGTATTCCTACTGTGCTGAGTTCCCTTGTTATGATTTTATACAACTTGGCGGATACTTACTTTGTAGGAATGCTGAATGATCCGGTACAAAATGCGGCGGTAACCTTGGCTTTTCCTGTTCTGTTGGCTTTTAACGCTGTAACTAATTTATTTGGTGTAGGAACATCCAGTGTTATGAGCCGGAGCTTGGGTCATCGGGACTATGAGGATGTGCGTACCAGTTCTGCCATCGGTTTTTACGGTACGCTGTCTTTTGGTGTTTTGTTTTCGGTGGGGTGCGTGTTATGTAACAATCCGTTGTTGCGGATTTTGGGAGTAACAGAGGTCACTCATCAGGCAACGGCAGACTATATTTTTTGGACTACCAGCTTGGGTGCGGCGCCGGCGATGCTTAATGTGGTTCTTTCTTATTTTGTCAGAGCAGAAGGCTCTTCCATTCATGCCAGTGTTGGAACCATGTTAGGGTGCTTTTTGAATGTTCTTTTGGATCCTGTTTTTATTCTGCCTTGGGGATTGAACATGGGAGCCGCCGGCGCCGGCTGTGCTACTTTTCTTTCCAACTGTGTGGCAACGCTGTACTTTTTGGTGCTGATAACAGTGAAGGGGAAAAGAACCTACGTGTGTATCAATCCAAAGAAATTGGTTCCCGATAAAAAAATCATTAAAAATATTTTTGTGGTAGGAATCCCTGCGGCCATACAAAATTTGTTGAATGTTACGGGGCTGACAATATTAAATAACTTTGTAACGGTGTACGGGCCGGTACCTGTGGCAGCTATGGGAGTTGCCAGTAAGTTAAATCAAATTCCCATGCAGGCTACTTTAGGTATAGGGCAGGGGGTGATGCCCTTGGTCAGTTACAATTATTCCAGCGGTAATCGTGAACGAATGAAGCGGAGCATAGCTGTGACATTGGGGATTATGGTGCCGCTGTCAGTGATAATTACTGTGGGATATTATGTATGGGCAGAGCCTTTAGTTCGTGTGTTTATGGATAATGATGAGGTAGTATCTTACGGTGTTCCTTTTTTGCGGGGCTTGTGTTTGGGACTTACCTTTTTATGCGTGGATTTTTTGGGAGTGGGCGTATTTCAGGCTTTGGGCAGAGGAAAAAATGCCTTTGTCTTTGCCATCATGAGAAAAATTATTTTGGAAATACCGGCTTTGTTTGTATTGAATATGATATTTCCCTTATACGGACTGGCTTATGCCCAAGCTTTTGCGGAAGTGGTGCTGGCTGTTGCTGCGGGAATTATTATGTACAGGATTTGTCATGAAAGTCCCGAAAAGACTCCCTTACCCAAGCGGTAAAAAGAGGTTTAGACAGACTTTGAAATCTTATGAAGTTTAAAAAAAGAACCACGTTCAGTTAGGAGGTCCTGAACGTGGCAAATAATAAAATAAGGAGGTGGTTTATAAAAATCTACTTAGAGATTTGGAGACTTTGTTGTCTGTCGTATCCTGTATTGATAAAGTACACAATCAAGTTGACTGATACGGCAACTAAGTTAAAAAAGTATACGGCAAGAACGTAGTTAAAAGTTCCTGAAACAAATTTTGCTGCAATACCTGCAATGTAGCCGGCAATGATAAGTAAGATAAATTTCAGGCTCATATTTTTTGCGGTGTGGGCTTTAATATTTTTGATCACGGAAATGGGCCAAGAAAGACCAAAACAAATCAACATAACTGATTCTAAAACTTCTGTCATTTTTTTTCTCCTACTTGAGTCCTTACAGTAACTTGCTGTAACTGTGGGTATAATAAAATAAAGTAATAATAATGTCTAATATATTATTTGTATTATATTCATAAGAAATAGTTATTGATTTTTATTACTGAAGACTATATGCTACTATATAGGGGAAAGATGTATGGAACTGACTCAGCTCAAATACTTTTTGGCGGTAGCAAAAAATCAGCATGTAACAAGGGCTGCCTCGGAGTTGCATGTAGCTCAGCCGGCAGTAACACAGGCAATTCATCGGTTAGAAGACGAATTGGGTGTTCCCTTGTTTACTGCCAAAGGCAGAAATATTGTTTTAAGTCCCTACGGGAAATATTTTTACGAAAAGCTACAACCTCTTATTTCTGCTTTAAACGAATTACCCCGGGAACTGCGAAGTTTGGCAGACTTAGAAAATAACATAATTTATCTGAATGTTTTGGCAGCTTCCAATTTAATAACTCAGGCGATTATAGAATATCAGCGTATTGATGAAAGTTTACATATTCATTTAAGTCAAAACGAACACAGTGATTTTTACGATATTTCTGTTACAACAAAGGTTTCCCGGAAACCCAACGATAAAGAAAAAATCTTTGTTTGCAGAGAAGAGATTTTCTTGGCTGTTCCCAACAGTGGAAAATTTAAGGATATGTCCTGTATCAGATTACAGGATGTAAAAGATCAAGGCTTTATTATGCTTTCCGGTGCCAAAATATTCCGCAGAATCTGTGATAGGTTTTTCCAACAGGCAGGAATTTTCCCGAAGATTTTTTTTGAAAGTGATACTACCAGTGCTATACAAAATATGATAGCCGCAAATATGGGGGTAGGATTTCGGCCGGATTTTTCTTGGGAAAGACTGAACAGTCACCGTGTAAAATTATTGCCTATTACGGACTCGGAATGTAGTCGCGACATTGTTATTTCATGTAAACACAACAAAACCGATAATACCAAAACAGAAGCATTTTATCACTTTTTGGTACAGTATATACATGCTGCGGCAAAAAATAAATCTGAAGATAAAAGTACAGTTTGACAGATTTTCAAAATAGCAATATGGTACTTATGTAAGAAAATGAGGGTAAAAAGTTGAAAGCAAAGTCAGCAACAATACCTATGACTTCCGGTTCAATTTGGAAAAGCATGGTTTTATTTGCTATGCCGATTTTTATAGGTAATTTGTTTCAGCAAATGTATAATACTGTAGACTCTTTGATTGTAGGAATCTATTTGGGCAGTGAACCATTGGCAGCAGTTAGTTCTTCGGGCAGTTTGATTTTCATGCTTGTGGGTTTTTTAAGTGGAGTTGCCTCAGGAGCCGGTGTTGTTGTTGCCAGATTTTTCGGAGCACAAGATACAAGACAGGTAAAGTTATCTGTTCACACAACAGTTGTTTTCGGTTTTGTCATGGGAGTCTTTTTAACAATAATAGGTGTATGGCTTTCTCCCGTAATTTTACGCTGGATGGGAACACCGGAAAGCGTTATGGATAATTCCGTGGCCTACTTGCGTGTGTACTTTATGGGTTCTTTGTTTTCAGTCATGTACAATGTCTTTGTAGGTATTTTGCAGGCTGTAGGCGACAGCCGGCATCCTTTGTACTATTTGATTATTTCTTCTGTGGTTAATTTAGTCTTGGATATTGTGTTTATCAGTTTTTTCCACATGGGAGTAGAAGGAGCTGCCTGGGCTACGGTTATTTCTCAGATAATCAGTATGGCGTTGTGTCTTATTCAACTGTTAAGAACGGAAGACAGCTATAAAATAACCGTAAAGGAATTAAAGGTAGATCCTCGGATTTTAAAACAAATTGTGTCTATGGGATTACCCTCCGGAGTACAGAATTCTATTATCGGGTTTGCCAATGTTGTGGTGCAATCTAATGTAAATGCCTTTGGTCCTATGGCAATGGCAGGATACGGTGTGGCTGCTAAAATTGAAGGATTCGGATTTTTACCTATAACTGCTTTTGCCATGGCTTTGACAACTTTTGTAGGACAGAATTTAGGAGCTAGAGAATACGAAAGAACAAAAAAGGCAGCCACCTTCGGGATTGTGGCTGCGGTATTGTTGGCAGAACTCATCGGCATAATTGTAGTGGTGTTTGCTACGCCTATAGTTTCTCTCTTTGACTCTAATCCGGAAGTAGTACAATTCGGGGTGGAAAAGTCTCAGGTTGCCGGATTTTTTTACTGTTTATTGGCTTTTTCTCATGCGGTGGCTGCGATATTACGGGGTGCAGGAAAGGCCTTTATCTCTATGATGGTGATGATCGTAGTATGGTGTGGAATACGGGTGTCCTTTTTATCCATTTTTGTACCGCTGACTCATAATATCCAATTTGTGTATTGGGTATATCCTTTGACCTGGGGATTAAGTTCTTTGTTTTTCTTCTTCTATTACAGAAGCGGTCGTTGGTTAAAGGGTGCCATAAATAATTAAAAAAAATACATAGTTCTCCGAAATTATGGTATAGTATGGAATAGAGCAAGTGTCATTTTTGCCAAGGAGAGAGTATGAAAAAGTTTTTGGTGATAGCAGTTGGTGCGGTTCTGATTCTTTGTGTTTTATTGAGTATTTTCCACTCCTGTACCGGAAAAAAAGTTGCTGCTTTGGAAGATCAAATAGCCTATTTGGAAAAAACAATGGTGCCTTTGCGGTTTAAAATCCTCAGTAAAGATGATTCCGGTATAAAAGTGGTGGTATCTACTTATGATTTGGACGGAGAAAAAGTCGGTTCAAAAGAATACACCGTACCGGGAAATGAATTACATGTAGATACCAGAGTTATAAAATTGAGTAACGGTGAGCATTTGTTTTTTCCCTATGGTTTATACTCCGACAGCATGGCGATGAAAGATGCTTTTCCTATTTATGACATATACGACAAAGACGGATATCCCGCAATTTACAGTAATCTTGAAGGTCATTCAAAAGAAGACTTGGATAAAGATTCCGTTATCGCCATTTACACAGAAGTAAAAGATTATTTTACCCTTGCAAAAGATTCTATGACGGAGTCTATGAAAAATATGCATGGAGTTGCCGTGCATGACTTACAGTCTTTGGCGGATTTTAAAATCGGCTTTGTGTATCAGTTGCTGTGTCATCCCCATAGTGGTGGCGTGGAAATAGTCAGGGAATAGGAGCCTTTCCATGGAAACACTGCTGAAAACTTTTTTAATCGACGGGATAGTTTTTTGTTTTTTGATTCTTTTTATTCTCCTTTGCAGTGTGATAGCAAACAGCATGGGAAAGAAAAAAGGAAAAAAAACAATTTCTTTGGGCAAAGTACTGAAAAAATATATTGTTCCGTTGATTCCGCTTTTTGCTGTTGTTTTCATTGTTCATCTTGTGCTTGCTTACGGGCAGCTGCTTTTATCGGGAACAGAAAATTTGTCAATTTCCGATGATTTACCTTTACTACAAACGATAGTTGCTGTACTTAAAACTATACTGCCCTTTATTGTGCCCTTTGTGTTGCCTGTGCTTATTGTGTTGGCTGTGATTATCCTAGGGTATGGTATTATAGGAGCACTGTCAAAACTTTCGGAAGAAGAGGTCCGCAGTTCCGCTTTGAACCAAGAGTATAGATTTTCTTTCAGAAATTTTTTCTTTTATTTTATACACTCAACGGAACGGGTAACCGGCAAAATTGTGGAATACTTACCGAAAATTTGTGTAACGGTGGCGGTGTTTATTGCGGTGAACTTTATCTTTGTAGGAATTACAAAGTTTGGGGAAACTTTTGAAAACCTTCAAAAAATCAAAGAGCTGAAAATCGTTGTAAAAAATCTTTCCCGTTCCGATGCTGTGGCAAAAATCACCTTGATGAATAAAGTGGGAAAGGAAAAAAACTACAAAATAGAAATGTTGGCTTTAGACGGTTCAGTACTTTCAGAAGAGACTGTAACTTTGGTAGGCGATGAAATCGCCGTGGATTTTATCAATATAAATTTTGATTATTCGGAAATAAAAGATGGGGAGCAAACGAATTTAGCCTTCCCGTATCGAGTGTACTCGGAGTATCTTGCCCCCAATGACGGTATAGAACTTCACTGCGTGTTTAACGGAGAAAAAGTTCCCGTTATGTACAGTTTCCAGCGAGAAGATATTTACGGTATTTCCGAAAGTGATTTTCATAAACGTTTGGGAGAGCTTTTTGAGATTATCCAAAATGAAGAGCAAAGCCGCTTAATGGGTATTCGCAGTACGGTAGGTAACGTTCCCCATTTTGTTATGTCTGTAGATGAAGAAATAATTATCAACGTAGAAGGTACCGGTGGATTAAGTATCAGTCGGCAAAAGCCTCTGTAAAATTTTACTTGACCTTTTCTTGTGAGGGGTGTATAGTATTAAAAGATTAAATGATTGTTTAATTATTTAATGATTTTATTGATTCGGCGGGACATCCCTTAGGTGTTCTGGGAATACAAGATACAAGGAGAAACAGTATGAAAAAAACATATCAGATAGAAGTTGATTGTGCCAACTGTGCAAACAAAATGGAAGAAGAAACAAAAAAGATACAAGGAATCACAAACGCTTCTATCAATTTTGTAACTCAAAAGTTTGTTGTAGATTTTGCAGAAGATTCTGATCACAAAAAGATTTTCAAAGAAATCGTAAAAAAATGTAGAAAAATTGACAGAGATTTTACTGCCGTAGAATTATCATAAGAGGAGAAACAACATGACAAATAAACAAAATAAATTACTTCTGCGTATTATTGTTTCCGGCATTATGTTGGTTGCTTTCTTTTTTGTGCCGGTACATAATCTTATAAAATTTTTTCTGTATCTCATACCATATCTGATTGTAGGTTATGATGTCATATTGAAGGCTATAAACGGTGTCATGAGCGGAGAGGTTTTTGACGAACACTTTCTCATGTCTGTAGCAACTATCGGTGCCATGGTTTTAGGCCTCACATATACCGGCGACTATGTAGAAGCTATTGCAGTTATGTTTTTTTACCAAGTGGGAGAATTGCTTCAAAGTTTAGCTGTGGGAAAAAGCCGTAAAAACATTGCCACTTTGATGGATATCCGACCCGATTATGCACACGTGGAAATCGATGGCGAATTACGACAAGTATCACCGGAAGAAGTGGAGCCGGGAACTGTGATTGTTGTTCAACCGGGAGAAAAAATCCCCTTGGACGGTATTGTGACAGAGGGATTTTCCGATTTGGAAACCAGTGCATTAACGGGGGAAAGTCTTCCGAGAAGTGTCCGAATGGGAGATGCGGTTATTAGCGGTTGTATCAACATAAGCGGCGTATTAAAAATAAAAACAACAAAACCGTTTACCGAATCAACGGTGTCAAAAATATTGGCATTGGTGGAGAAAGCCGGTTTTAATAAAGCAAAATCAGAAAAATTCATTTCCAAATTCGGTAAAATTTATACACCCATAGTGTGCTATTGTGCATTAGCCGTGGCAGTTATACCACCTCTGTTTATTACCTTTGTACTGCACGGAGTTCCAGATTGGAACAGTTGGATATACCGAGCTTTAACGTTTTTGGTGGTCAGTTGTCCCTGTGCTTTGGTCATCAGCGTTCCTTTGACCTTTTTTGCCGGTATAGGAGGAGCCAGCAGAATGGGGATTTTGGTTAAAGGTTCGAACTATTTGGAATCATTGGCAAAAGTCAAAACAGTGGTTTTTGATAAAACCGGTACTCTTACCCGAGGAAGTTTTGAAGTAACGGAAATCAGGTCTCAAGGAAACATGTCTCAGGAACGCCTTTTGGAATACGCCGCTTACGGAGAAATTGCTTCCGGACACCCTATCGGGAAGAGTATCCAAAAAGCCTACGGTAAAAAATTGGACCGTCAACGGGTAAAAAATATTCAGGAAAAAAGCGGTAAAGGTGTCGTGGCTCTTGTGGATGATGTACCTATAGCCATAGGCAATGATTCCTTGATGAAAGAGTTAGGAATTCAAGTACAAGAGGCTGATAACAGGACGGGAACTATTGTGTATGTTGCGGTACATGGGGTTTTTGAAGGGTATTTGTGTATTGCCGATAAAATTAAAAATGAGTCTGCACAAGCTTTGGAAGATTTGAAACGGCTGGGAGTAAACAAAACTGTCATGTTGACGGGAGACAGAAGCGCCATTGCACAAACTGTGGCAGAACAACTGGGTATTGATGAGGTGTATAGCGAATTACTGCCGGAAAACAAAGTAGAAAAACTGGAAAAAGTTCTGTCAGAAAAAAAGACGGGCGATGTGGTAGCGTTTGTAGGTGACGGAATAAATGATGCCCCGGTTTTAATGCGGGCTGATATTGGTATTGCCATGGGGGCATTAGGTTCTGATGCCGCCATAGAAGCTGCAGATGTAGTTCTTATGGATGATAATCCCGGAAAAATTGCCCAGGGGATAGGAATTGCCCGAAAATGCTTAAACATTGTCAGACAAAATGTGGTATTCGCATTAGGAACAAAAATTTTGTATTTGATTTTGGCAACCTTTGGTTTTGCTAGCATGTGGTACGCTATTTTTGCCGATGTGGGAGTTACGGTGTTGGCAGTGCTAAACTCAACCAGAGCTTTGCAGATAATGGAGAAATGAGGAAAAAAAGCTCATATTATGAATAAAAAGTGAGTAAAATATTTGACATTTTATTGTTTTAAACCGATAATATATCGGCGAGTTACAGTGAAATTTCATTTGTGCTTGCCACAAAGTGTTTGTTTGCGTTGCAAACTTTGTTATCATTGCTGATTTTTGCGTTTTGACAAGAATGCGGTTTAGGAGTATTTGATGGATAGTTCAGTTCGTGCACCTAAGATACCTGTTGTTGTGGGGGTATACAATTATTTAATATATTTGATAGCTCCTGTTTTCTTTCCTGTTTTTGTCCTTACTTCAAGGACCCTCAAACAAGGTGATTTGGTTACGTTCTTTACTTCTATTCCTTTTTTGATATATGTTGCCTTGGCATTAGTCACACCTACTGTGTTGTTCTTTTGGATAAAGGCTGTTTTCAAAAAATATGATGGTTCAGAGAAATCTGTAAAGAAATTAAATGCCTGTGCTGTGCTCTATACAAAATTTAGTATTATTTTTCCTATACTTTATGTTAGTGTGTTGAATGTGTGGGCTTCGTTGAGCGTTGCTGACAGTTATCTACAGGTTCTTGCGTTGTGGATGCAAGCCATAGGTTGCGTTTTCATTTTTTCTTTGGCTCTATATGTTAATTTTATCCAAAAGTTTGAAAAGTTTCTGTCCTTTCTTCCCTTTAGGAAAGAGTATCAGGGGTTGTCAATTATAGCTAGAACAGTTTTGAGCGGTTTTTTTGTCTGTTGTGGCATTTTGTTAATTACCGGAGCTCCTGCTCTTGTTAATCACCCCGAAATATCTGATTATCCGCTTTACTACTGTCTCTTATACACATCTGACGCTGCCGACGACTTGGCAATGTGTAGATCTCGGGGGTCGC
>JAHLFV010000058.1 GCA_018883625.1 Candidatus Treponema excrementipullorum | reverse complement strand
GTGTCCTTGTGATTTTGTACAGTTTTTGGTGCAGACTGAATATAAATTCCACCAAGGCTTCTTCTTCCGGAGGGGCAAAATCGGAGCGTAGCTGTCGGTTAGGCAAGCCGCTACGGCTTCCCGGCAGTTTACCGTAAAGACAATAGGTTATGGCATCAAAAATAGTGGTTTTGCCGGCACCGGTTTTTCCGCAGATTAAAAACATATCTCCCAGTTGAGTAAAATCTATTGACTGGCTTTTAAACGGCCCGATATTTTCCATTCGCAGATAGCAAGGTTTCACGTGTTTCTCCTCTGTAATTATGATACTTTTTGAGCAGTTATTCTTGCATTTCCCGTTGCAAGTCCGTCATGGTTTGCACAAACAGTGCTTTTTCTGCTTCAAAGTTTTCAGGCAACGTACCGTAAATATCCCGAATAAATGCTTCAAAAATCTCTTCCGACGGCAGATTGCTTTTGCTTTTTTGCAACAAATCTCTACGCTCATTAATAGTGGAAAGTCCTTCCCTGCGTAAAGCTTCATCCTGCCTAAAAGACAACAAATAAGGATACCGACTTTTTAATTGATTCATGGGATTTTCTATTAAATATGTATCGGTACAGCAAATTTCCAAAAAGGCATTGCGACAGTCTGCAAAAGCATTGCAGGTATCCCGAAAAAAGTCTTCAAAGGAACCGCAACGACGGACAACAGGGTGCACCGGTTCTATGGGGATTTTTGTTACCGTGGGATTTGCTTTCGGCAGAATTGTAACATCCAGTACATATTTGGCAGCGTCTGCTTCGCTAAAAGAATATGCCAAGGGGGAACCGGAATACCACATGTTGGCAGCTACCTGCTGGCATCGGTGTAAATGTCCCAAGGCTACATAGCGAAAATCCTTAAACAGCGCAACGGGAACTTGTTGGGCTGTTCCCACAAAACTTCTTTCCGACTGGCTTTCTTCACCGCCGGCTGCAAAAAGGTGGGCGCAGAGCAGCAGTTCTTTGTCTGTATGGTGTTGCCGGTAGTGGTGTAGGATTGTGTCTAAGGCTGTCTGTACCATGTCTACCTGGGCAGTTTCTTCCGGAGAAAAAAAGCCGGGGGTTAAAAAAGGTAAACCGTATAATACAGCGTCGGGAAAGACAATGGGTTTTTCCAAGTCTTCCGGTGCAGAATATATGTAAATGTCTTGAAAAGCCAGCATGTGAGAAGCAAAAGCCAGCCGGCGGGCTGAATCGTGATTACCGGGGATAATAATAATTTTTAGCTGAGGAAAGTTTTGCCGCAGTCGTGTTAAAAAAGCGTCAAAAAGAGAGACTGCTTCCGGGGAAGGAACGGCTCTGTCGTATACGTCTCCGGCTATAACTAACGCGTCATAGGGGGACTCCTTTGCAGTGTGCAGAGTATTGTATATCTGCTCTAACATGTTTTCTTGGTCGGGAAGAAGGGATAATTCGTAAAACAATTTACCTAAGTGCAAGTCGCCGGTGTGAAGAAATTTCATATCGTCAGTATATCCTATAAACAGGTTTTATAATATAATCAACAATATAATTATAGGAATTTACATAAAAAAATCAGCCTTATAAGGTACTGACATAAAAAAAGGAAACACAAAACTATGTTTATCGGATGTCATTTGTCTTCTACAAAAGGTTTTTTAGCTATGGGCAAAACGGCTCTGTCTATCGGTGCCAATACCTTTGCCTTTTTTACCAGAAATCCTCGAGGTGGCTCTGCAAAGGAATTGGATAGTGAGGACGCCCATGCTTTGACGGAGTTGTGTAAAGCTGAAGGCTTTGGGCCTTTGGTTGCCCATGCTCCTTACACTATGAATCTGTGTTCTGCCGATGAAGGTATCCGTGGTTTTGCCGCCGACATGTTGCGGGAAGACATTCTGCGGATGGAAGCCCTACCGGGAAATTACTACAATTTTCATCCGGGAAGTCACACCGGTCAGGGAGTTGATGTGGGCATCGGTTTTATTGCAGAGGCTTTGGGTTCCGTATTGCCCTTGGCGGAACATACAACTATTTTGCTGGAAACTATGGCAGGAAAGGGCAGTGAGGTGGGACGGCGTTTTGAGGAGCTGAAAGAGATAATTGACCGGGTCGAAGGAACAGCTTCGGTATCTCCGGTACAAGGGGCACCTGCTGCCCGGTTGGGAGTGTGTATAGACACCTGTCATCTCCACGATGGCGGTTACGATATTGTTCATGACTTGGACGCCGTATTAAATGAATTTGACAACATAATCGGTTTGGACAGACTGAAAGCCTGTCACTTAAACGACAGCATGAATGATGCCGGCAGCAGAAAGGATCGCCACGCCAAAATCGGGGAAGGCCACATAGGGCTGGAGGCGTTGACTGCTGTTATAAATCACCCGGTACTGAAAAACCTGCCCTTTATTTTGGAAACTCCCAACGAACTGCCGGGTTATGCAAAAGAAATCGCCCTGTTACGGAGTTTGAGACAGTAGGGAAGGGCTTGTTCCCTAGGGACGTGCGGTCCCTAGGGATGTGCGGTCCCTAGGGACGTCGTGCGGTCCCTAGGGACGTGTAGGTCCCTGTACCGGTGGGTGAGGCTGGTTGCTGTATTCGTGTTTTACGGAGAGAAAGGTATATCAAGGTATCCAGGCAGGTGAACGGAGTCTTATATTTCTTTTATGTTACATTTTCCGGTATTCGGCTTTTCGTCCATTTCCGACTTTTTTTAGCAAGCCTTTTTCCAGCATTTTACGTAAAAGCATACTGGCAGTGGATTGAGAAACACCCAAAGCCTCATCTATATCTTTGCGTATGATGCTTTCTTTCCTGTTGAACAAGGCAAGTATAGTTTCCATACGTGGATCTTCTGTATTTGTATGAGTAATAGTGTGATATGCCTGATTGGTAAAATTAAGATTCGGTAGAGTGATTTTAAAAGCATTGTTACTGACTTCAATGATTGGCTTTACAGGATAATCCGCATAACATTCGTTGATTTTCATAATTCCTGTGCCGTAAGCTTCTATCAGTCGCAATCGATAAAATACCTGTGCCAAGTGCTGGTTTCTTAGTGCAGATACTCCCAGCATAATATCATCATAAGTAATACCTAAAACAAGTCCACCAATGCTTACGATTTCAATTCTGTCGTCAAAAATACTGATAAGAGTAGATCCTCGTACTGAATAATCTCTGTGAACTATAGCATTGAGTAGCGCTTCTCGTAAGGCCTCCCTAGGATAGTCCTGTTTGTCTATGCGTTCTAAACCGTTAATTTCTGAGTGAATGTGGTTGTATTGATTTATGTAAGAGTAGGCGTCCTCTATTTGTTGTAAAAGAGAACCGGACAGTTCTTTTCTATCCCGAAAGACACTTTTTTTGCTTCCTTCAAAAACAGCCATTTTGATGGTGGCCGTACATTGATCCGATAGTAACATTCCTAAATTGGAAAAAGTTCCATCTTGGCTGATGATATTAAGTGTTCGTTTTTGTGCATCTCCGAAATCAAGATTTTTCTTTGAAAAGTAGGACTGGGTTTTTTCAAAAGTTAAATTTTGATTCACGGATCGTGCATCTTCGTAATAATCTCCTCCTGTTTCTTTTATCATTGTAAGAATTGCGGTTTCGGAAGCTGGTACCGAAGAAGAACCCTGCCGTACATATACTCCTTCAGGCCTCACTCCTTTGGAGTATAAATAATAGGGGCGTGCTGTGCCACGCTGGACGGTCATTACAATAACAGGTTTATTATCCATATACTCCGTTATACAATCTGTAAATAATGTAACGTCAGGACGAATGATATCACGAATCATATTGGTGAGTTTTAATGTGGTTTCTTCTGCATCATGAACTCCGCATACTGTTCCGTCGTCATCGATGCCGATATATATCTTTCCTCCCTCTGTATTTGCAAAGGCAATCACCGTATATTTTATATCTTCTGTATATTGTCGTTTAAATTCTATAGTTTTTCCTTCTGTCATATAATGTCCTTTTTTAGATTACACATTGTTACTAGTTGTTTCTAGTTATTACTAATCATTAGTAATGATATCTAATCATTAGATAATTAGCAAGAGGAAACTTGAGTTTTATCGGTATGGGAGACGAGATATTTGAAGACTGCACACAATGGGTGGTAGGAGAAATCCATGATTTTATATGTAGCAGTAGGGGACTGTACTCCAGTCTACTACAACCATAGCCCAAAACAGTTATACAAACAAAAACCCCGTAGTATTCCGTAAAAGGGAACAGAACGGGGGGTGACCACGGGCGATATATGGTAAAAGGTTTTGTATTATTCCCAACCAAAGGTTGCCGGTGGTTTGTTGGTTATATCGTAGTACAGGGCATCAATAAAGGACAGCTTTGTCAGCTGTTCCAAGATACTGTGCAACAGGTTTCTGTCCAAGTGGGCAAAACGGGCTGTCATAACATCTTCCGAAACTACGGGGCGCAACACAAGACTGCACTGATCGGCGGAAGAAGCGTAGGGCAAACTGATAGTCAAGTGTTGGAAAATCTTTTGGTACCAGCCGGCTTTTTTCATCTGCTCAAGGATAATGGCGTCTGCTTCCCGCACCTGATCCAAGCGGTGTTTGTTGCAGTAGCCTTCCTGAACGGAAAGCACTGCACCCGGCTTCTTGTAAAGACAAAGGACTGTTCTGTTTACATCTTTTACATTGTTTGTGATATAAGAAGACAATTTCTCCAAGGCATCCCAAGAGGGAAAATCCTTTACGTAGGGAGAAAGTTCCTCAGGGAAGGTCAGCACTGCGGGAAAACAGTATGTTCTAAAGTCCCCCTGTACTCCTACGGATTTTACCGGCAAGGCACTTACTGTCATATGGTTGTACCAATTTTTATCCTTTGTATTAAGAATGGCAGCAACTTCTTTGTTGTCTGTTAAAAGTGACGAAAGATGTGTCTCTGCTCGGGCAACTTCTTCTTTTAAATCTTCAGTAGCACCTGTGGTACACAACACGTTGATGGAAAGTCCCGGACCGGGGAAGGGATGTCTCATAACAAGTTCATCGCTAAGCCCCAGTTTTTTACCGATAAGCCGCACTTCGTCCTTGTATAAATCTTTCAAAGGCTCAATAATCAAACCTTTGGCAATCAAGGCTTGAATACCGTCAACTCTGTTGTGGTGAGTTTTGATAACGTGGGAATTCTGAGTTCCCCCGGATTCGATAATGTCCGGGTACAGGGTTCCCTGTGCCAAAAGCCACTTTTCTTCGTCCAAGTTTTGTGCCGCCACTACCTGGTTTCTGACGGTGATAAAATTCTCTCCTACAGCTTTTCTCTTTTTTTGGGGATCTGTTTCTTTGTATACGGCTTTAAGAAAACTTTCGGAAGCGTCTTCGCAAATAAAATTGGTAAATCCAAAATCCCGGTATCGCTGAGCAATAATGGCACTTTCGTTTTTTCTCATAAAACCGTTGTCAATGTGGAGCCCCAAAACCCGTTTCTGCCCCAAGGCTTTATTCAAAAGGGCAAAGGCAACGGTGGAATCTACGCCGCCGGACAAAAAGAGCAATACGTTTTTGTCTTTGGCGTCCTGCTGTATTTGAGCAATAATAATATCCAATACTTTGTTCTGATCCCAGTTTTTTTCCATGCCGCAGTACCGGGCAAAGTTCTGTAAAAGCACATCTCCCTGAGGAGTGTCTTTTACTTCCACGTGACATTGCAAACCGAACCGGCGACGTTTTAAATCCTGCAAGGCGGCAAAGGGGCAGTCTTTTGTAGCACCGATAACTTCAAAGCCTTCCGGTAAAGACAACACACCGTCTTGATGGCTCATCCACACTTGGGCGGGAAACTCCATCCCTTCAAAAAGAGGAGAGTCCTTTACCTTATGGAGTTGGGCAAACCCGAATTCTCCGATTTCTGCCTTGCCTACAGTACCGCCGTAAAGGTGTGCCATAAGCTGGTGACCGTAACATAGTCCTAAAATAGGAATATCCAAAGATAAAATCTCTTGATTAAACCGGGGTACGTCTTTTTCGTACACAGAGGAAGGTCCTCCGGAAAAAACAATACCCTTTGTATCTTCAAAAACAGAAAGAGGGGCAGAGGGCAAAGCGATTTCGGAATAATAGCCTAACAGACGGAACCGTTTTGCAATTAAGTGGGCATACTGACTGCCAAAGTCCAAAACAACGATTTTGTCTCGGCTCATTTTGTGCCCTCCTTTTCTTTGTTGGCAATAGATGCCGCAATAAATTCTCTGAAAAGAGGATGGGCTCTGTTAGGACGGGATTTAAATTCGGGATGGAACTGTACACCTACCATCCAGGGATGATTTTTCTGTTCCACGATTTCTACCAAATTCCTCTCTGGGTTTACCCCTGCCAAAAGCAAGGTGCTGTTTTCAAATTCTTTTCTATATTTATTATTAAATTCATACCGATGACGGTGCCGTTCCCAAATCTCTTGAGATTCATAAGCCTTTTGAGCAATGCTGCCTTCCGTCAAAGCACAGCGGAATTTGCCTAATCGTAAGGTGCCACCTAACACAACGCCGTTTTGATCCGGCATTAAGTCAATAACAGGGTGGGTTGTAGTGGGATTCATTTCTGTGGAATTGGCGTCTTCCATGTGTAATACGTGTCGGGCGTGTTCAATAACCTGTATTTGCATTCCCAAACAAATACCAAAGTAGGGGACATTGTGAGTTCTGGCGTATTGGGCTGCCAAAATCATGCCTTCAATGCCTCGGTCACCAAAACCACCGGGAACAATAATGCCGTCTGCCTGACTGAGAGCCGCAACTGTTGTAGCTTCATCGGTAAATTCTTCCGAATCAAACCATTTGATAGTAACTTCTGCTTCGTTAGCAATACCGCCGTGAATTAAAGATTCCACCACGGAAAGGTAGGCGTCGTGAAGTTCTACGTATTTTCCCACCAAAGCTATGGTAACTGATTTTTTGGGATTGTAAAAACGGTTTACCATGTTTGTCCATTCTGTTAAATCCGTTTGTCTGTCTTCTATGCCTAAAACCCGGCACACAACTTTTCCCAGTCCTTCCTGTTCCATCATTAAGGGAACTTCGTAAATAGACTTAGCGTTTAAGTTTTGAATAATACAATCTGCGTTGACGTTACAAAACAGAGCCAGTTTTTCTCTGGTACCGCTGTCTATGGGCACTTCACTGCGAAGCATAATAATATCCGGCTGAATTCCCAATCCCTGCAATTCTTTTACGCTGTGCTGGGTGGGTTTTGACTTTAATTCCTGAGCCTTTTTCATGTAAGGCATTAACGTTAAGTGGATATAGGCACAGTTTTCCACCCCCACTTCGTATTTGATTTGTCGGATTGCTTCCACAAAGGGTAGGGATTCTATGTCTCCGATAGTGCCTCCGATTTCTGTAATAACTACGTCGGCTCCCGTTTCTTGGGCAGACAACAGCATCCGCCGTCTGATTTCGTCCGTTACATTGGGAATAACCTGAACAGTACCGCCGTGAAAACCGCCTTCCCGTTCTTTGTTTAAAATAGAAAGATATACCCGACCGGCAGTAGTGTTACTGCTTTGAGAAAGATTTTCGTCGGTAAATCGCTCATAGTGACCAAGATCCAAGTCTGTTTCCGCACCGTCATCGGTAACAAATACTTCTCCGTGCTGATAGGGATTCATGGTTCCCGGATCGATGTTCAAATAGGGGTCAAACTTTTGATTGATAACTTTGAGACCCCGGCTTTTTAAAATCAGCCCCAAAGAAGCTGCGGCTATACCTTTTCCCAGAGAAGAGACAACTCCTCCGGTAATAAAAATATACTTTGTCATAGAAAACTCCCAATACGGTTTTTGCGATTATAGCAAAAAAGGGGATTCGTATAAAGGGGGGAGAGATTTGGATAAAATATGATTTTATCACCGGAAAGTGAACAGTATAGAATTTACGAGGGAAAGATTGAAAATTTATGTTTCTTCATCAGACAATATTGAGTGAGAAGTAAAAGTTTTTGTAATTGCTTCTGTAACGGACTGTAGAACATCTGTAAGGAGTTCTGATTTGTTGATAACCGATAAACCTTGTTTATCAAACAAATCAAGGGCATCTATTTCTAACGCATGTGCAATTTTTTCCAACATAGGGAGAGACGGAAAACTTTTTCCTACTTCAATCAGTGCAATGTAATTTGAGGCTGTTCCTGCCCGTTCTGCCAGTGCTGCCTGAGACAATTTGAGTTTTTTTCGGTAACGTTTCATGTTTTGTGCCAGACATTGCTGGATGTTTGTCATATCAATAAAACCATCTCAATAGATATAGGTTTTGTTATTTTTATATACTTAACAGTTATTGACAATAAACTGTCAGTTATGTATTATTTATAATATACATAGTTTACAGTTACTTATAATTGATTCGTAGAAAATACTTGTCTGTAATGAATTTTATTTTGGTTTATAGGAATTTCTATGAAAAAAATATTTTTTTTAACTTGGGGTATACTTTTAGCATTTTATTTGGTAGCGGAAGAACCGCCATTGTGGTATGCAAATAAAAATGTTATGTACCCGGAGACTGTTTTTATCAGTGCCATTGGAAGTGGCCGTTCTGCCGTCGCTGCAAAAGAAGATGCCTTAACTCAGCTTGCTTTGTATTTTAATGCTCATATTTCTGTAAACACGTCAACGGATTATTCTATTTCACAGCGAAACACAGTCGTAAACTCTCATCGCCAGGTTTCAGGCGGTACTGTTGTTGTATCGGAGTCAGACCTCCCTGCTGTACAGTTTTCGGAAGCTTTCTACAACGAAAACAGACACAACTGGGCGGTGTGTGCATATATTTCCAAAGAACAGGCTACTGAGATTTGTAAAGTAAATCTTCAAAATGGTATCAGTGAAGTACAATCCTTACTATCTGTTGCTGAAAGTTTGGGGATTTTTGGCAGATTTTCTGCTGTTGCAAAAGCCGTTGACCAAGCGGAATCCCTGTTACGGGACGGAGAAATGCTGTGCATTGTTAACCCGGAAAGCCGGAATTCTATGGAACAAGTGTTTGACTTGATAGAAACAAGTCGTCGTCAATTTGACACTATAAAACAGCAGATGACCTTCCGGGTGGATGTTATTAATGATCCGACAGGAACTTTTACTACGATTTTTCAGGAATTATTAAGTTCTAACGGTTTTATTGTTTCTTCGCAAAATGCCCGATACACCGTTGTGGCAGATATTTACGCTTCAGAGTCAGAAAACCCTGTAGGAGTTTTTGTTAGACCGGGAATTACTATTTCCATATCTGAAAATGCCGGAACCGGTAAGGTTTTATCTTCTTATTCAAAACAGTATCCAAAGTATGGACACATCAGTTTAGAAGGTGCTTATGCAAAAGCCTATGCAGAAATAGAAAAAGATTTACGCCTGCATTTTATGGAGTTATTTTATTAACCGGCGTAAAAACCGGAAAAGGAGTATATAGATGAAACGCATGATAATTGCTTTTGCGGTGACGGTTGTACTGGTTCTTTTGGCTATGTCCTGTACAACAACTTCCGAAACAGCAGCAGTGGCTGTACCTCAGGCTATTGATTGGCAAGGAGCGGAATTCGGTGACCCTATTCCCGACTGGGTACGGGCAGTGGCAAACAGGGATTATGAGTTGCTGTCAAATCTGCCGGAAATGAATGGAAAAGTGGCAATGGCTTTTAGCGGTGAAGGACAGGACAGAGATTTACTGGAAATTTGGGTAGACACTAACGATGCCTCTGCCCAAATGGTACGTCAGATCCAGCAGACTGTTACTAACACAGCAGGTACCTTGGCTTCTGGTAACAAAGACAACAGTGAATCTGCTCGGAAAATGGCAGAGTCCGTAACCGGTATTTGGTCTCAAGCAAGTATTTCCGGCTTTGCAAAAATGAGAGACTTTTGGACACAAGTGCAACTGGCTGACGGTTCCACAGAGTACCGCTATTACACCCTATATGGAATCGACAAAGAAAATCTTGAATATCAGATTGATACTGTTATGGGTAAGATAAAGGCTGAAACCGAAGCTGAAGAAGAAGTGCTGATTAAGATAGAAGATGCTATTAAAGAATCTGCCTTTGCCGCCACCGGTTCTGTAGAACGGATATAACCACAGCAAAAGTAACTGAGGAATAAGGATTATACAATGAAAAAGATATTGTGTGCATGTGCTTTTCTTTTGGCAACTGTGGCAGTATTTGCCGTAGATATTGGGACTGCCCTTGACCAAGCAGCAGAACAATTTTCATCTACTTTGCAGACAGGTACCACTATAGCTATTGTAGGTATAGCTTCTGATACGGAAGATATGTCTGAATATATGTTGGATGAATTAACTTTAAGTTTTGTACGGCAACGTCGGCTGACAGTGGCTAACCGGGCTAACCTTGATGCCATAAAAAAAGAGATGAATTTTCAGCTTTCCGGGGAAGTGAGCGATGCTTCCATCCAGGAAATAGGTGCCATGGCTGGAGCAGAAACCGTTGTGCATGGTAGGTTAGAACAGGTCGGTGATATGTTTTTTTTAATGGTTCAAGCACTGGATGTCAAGACAGCTACTGTTGAAGATATGTATCGAGAAACTGTCACCTTGGATGAATTTGCAGCAGCTTTGTTGGGAAAAACCATAACGTCAAAAGGTTCTATTCTGGATATAAGCACCGATTATACGTCTGGAGAAAGAATAAGTCTGGGATTCCAGAATCTGGTGTTCGGTTTGGGAGCATACCGTGCAGGATATGTAGTTGACGGTGTTATTCTTACAATAACACATCTTGCAGGGTATGGATGTCTAGCGGTTGTAACTGCACTGAACCCAGAGACCGGGCTTGGAGTAATGACTGGTGTACCAATTTTTCTTGCTTCAGCATTATACGGTTTTATCCGTCCGATTTTTTATCATAAACCTTCCGCAAAAATCGGTGCATTCGGAGAACCGGACGGTTTACGCCTTGCAATTATGCCTTTAGGAGATACTCCTGTTATGCAGGTATCTTACCGGAAATCCTTCTAACTGTGGTGATCTCTATTCAATAGTTTTTATCCAGACTCCTACTAGATCTCTATCAAGTGGGAGTCTGTTTTTTATACTTCTTTACCCTATATATCCCCCCGCTGTAACCGTCATTGTTGACTCTGCCATATTACAAAATATTGGCTAACTTTGACCAAAGAGAAAAAAACGGATAATCCCGATAATAATCTGATTTATTCCTGGGATTGAGAGACCTCTTTAATTAAGGGAACCTTTTGACCGTCTTTGTTAATGGCAACAAAGGTAACGTTGTTGGAAAAAACAAGTTGCTCTTTTACCGAGCCGATTTTAGTGTACACTTCCACATTATAGGTGACGGAGGTGGTTCCTTCTTTGCCTTTGGTGATGACAAAACGCAAAATCGAACCGTTGGGAATACCGTATCTAAAATCAATGCTGTTCATGGCTCGGGTAACAAGTTCGTTATCCGGGTAGTCTCTGGCAGCTGCCAACCAAGCGTATTCATCCACCCATTCCAACAGTCTGCCACCAAAAAGTTGTCCGTGGTGGTTTAAGTGTTCCGGTCGAACAAGGGTATAGGTTTCCATAGGACCTCCGTAGCAAGTCCCATTGTAGCAGATTTGAGATTTTAAAACTACGGTATTTTTATCGGATACAATTTCTTTGGCACCGTCCCCGGGATTACATTGCAAGGGAAGGGTAAACAACAGATTTTATTCGTTACAAAAATCAATATAGCTTTGAATCCGTGCACAGACTTCTTCAAAAGTGCCCTGTACCACTGATTTTTTGAAAATGGGACTTCCGGTATACAACAGTACTTGAGAACCTCTTTCTATAACAAGATAGCCCCACAATTCAAAGCGACGCTCGCCGGGACGGGGTGGAGGAAAGAATGTTTTGTCTGTCAATGGCCGGTTTTCCCGATTTTCTTTAGACGGAGTTTGCCGCTGATTTTGTTTAGTACAAAGTTGTGTCAGATAGTTGGCATAGGTTTTTTGTTTGCGAAAATTAATCTCCCGCCACTTATAGCTGTCTTCTTTTTCCGGGGCAGGTTCTGTGTATGCAAAACCCATTCTTTCTGTACTGCCACGGACTTCAAAGTCCTGATAGTAGACTTTCAGCAGAGCAAGAGCTTCTTCTTTTGTGTAGCTGTACACAACAACTGCATCTTGCCAATGGGGAAAACTCTTTCTGGTAACAAGGAAT
>JAHLFV010000057.1 GCA_018883625.1 Candidatus Treponema excrementipullorum | reverse complement strand
GGTATAAGGCTATTGAAAAACAGTTTGTATTTTCTCCTGAAGAAAAAAAGGTTTTTCCCTGGGAATTGACAGACCCTTTAGGGGCTCATCGTTACCAAAAAACATCCCGATTGGTTCATCAATATAAAAATCGGGCGTTAATTTTAACTACTGCCAGGTGTTTTGGATTTTGTCGATTCTGCTTTCGCCGGGCTTTTACGGGAGGCAGTACAGGATGGATAAGTCAGGAAGAAACAGATCAGGCTTGTCGCTATATCTCAGCTCATCCCGAGATTCAAGAAGTGCTTCTTACAGGAGGCGATCCGCTGACGGCTTCTCTGTCTCAGTTGGAAAAACTTTTTTCTGAACTGAGAAAAGCCAATTCTTCTGTGTTGATTCGGGTAGGAACCAGAGCTCCCGTTTTTAATCCGGGGATATTTACAGAGGACTTGTTTTCTCTCTTGCAATCTTTTAAACCTTTGTGGCTGATTCCCCATATCAATCATCCGGCAGAAATCTCCCGTGTATATTCTCCTGAAACTTATGGGGTATTGGATACAGCGATAAATCGAGGTATACCGGTGCAATCGCAGACGGTACTTCTTAAAGGTGTTAATGACGCTGTAGACGTGTTGCACTGTCTATTCCATGAGTTGACATGTATTGGGGTAAAGCCCGGCTATCTTTTTCAATGTGATATGGTACCGGGAACATCTCATTTGCGAGTACCGGTAGAGGAAGGTTTTTTGTTATACCAAAATTTAAAAAAAGAGTTATCCGGTTTATCTACTCCCGTGTATGCTGTGGATCTACCCGGTGGAGGCGGTAAGTTTAATCTACTGCAATTAAATCCTGAAATGCAGGAAATAAAGGTAACTGCCAATAAAGAATTTTATGTTTTTCAGAAAGCTGACGGTAGTCAGTGGCAGTATCCCAAACACTGATTCTGTATACTATTGTATAGATACTGTATAAAATTGTATACAGTATCTATAGCTTATAAGTATATGTATAAAAAAGTATACAGTAATTATCATTCTCTGTTTTTTACGATATGTTTAATTTATTATATATAAACTAGTTAAAACTAATTGTTTCATATTCAAATAACTTGGCACGATTTTTGCACTTACTTTGTGTGGAATACATCTTTTAGATGTATGTAGAGCAGGAATTAGATGTGTGGGAGTTTGTATATGAAAGAGTTTTTATTGACTAGTTATTTGGCTCAAATCGGTAGGTACTCGGTGCTTAGTCATGATGAAGAAATAACTCTTGCAAAAGAAATCAAAAAAGGTAGTAGCGAGGCGAAACTTACTCTTATCAATTGTAATTTAAGACTTGTAGTCAGCATTGCAGAAAAATATGCAGACGATGAGTATAATTTAATGGATCTAATACAGGAAGGAAATTTGGGACTGATTACTGCTGCAGGAAAATTCAATCCAAAGTTTAACTGCCGTTTTTCAACCTATGCTTTCCCTTGGATAACTCAATATATCCTTCGCTATATTCAAAACAAAATGCCTGTTATCAGACTTCCTCACAAAAAAGAAGAAAAAATCAGACAAATAAAAAAATCTAAAGCTTATTTGACTGATGTATTGGGGCGGGAACCTTCTACAAAAGAAATTGCTCTTTATTTGGATATGGGAGAATCTGAACTGAAAAAAATATTGGAGTGCGATTATTCCTGTATCAGTATGCACACTCCTATTGAAGGAATGGATGGGGTTACCGGAGAGGATATGTTGGCTGATGAACGGTATTCTTTGGAAAATACCAGTATGAAAGTCTTTGTTCAAAATGAAATTCAGTCTTTATTACATACTTTATCAGAGCGGGAACGGCAAGTTTTATATTATAGATACGATATGGGAGATAGTAAAAATAACCCTAGGACTTTTAGACAAATCAGTAAAATTTTAGGTTGTTCTGCCGAAACAGTAAGAAAGATAGAGTTGCATGCGTTAAAATCTTTGCGTTCTGTTGCGAAAGAAAAACTGTCGATATAATCTCTTTTATCAATATCCTCCTTTTTGTGCGGTTGGAAGAGTTTTACTTTTCCAACCGTTTTTTATTATTCTATGTATATATATTAAAATATAAATATACTGTATACTATTACACTAGAAAATGATGCAAAATGTACAGGAGGAAAGAATCTTATGACAGAAAAAAATCCTGAACCCGGTGATATTATTTTTGTAAATAGGGGACTTTACAAACATTATGGCGTTTATGTAGGAAATAACAGAGTTGTACACTTTGCTGCAAAAAAAGAAAACGAAACAAATGCAAAAGATGCCCACATTCAGGAAACAGATTTATCTTATTTTACCCGGGGTGATGTGTTGGAAATAGAACCGGAGCGCCACGGACAGTCGATTTTTTCTGCTGCAGATACAGTAGCCAGAGCAAAGTCTTTGGTGGGACAAGGAAAAGGTGAGTATAACCTTGTATTTAATAATTGCGAACATTTTGCGTACTGGTGCAAATACGGAAGAAAAGTTTCCAAACAGGTAAACAATGCATTGGGAACAACGGCAGCTGTAGCTGTTGGTCTTGCAGGACTTGCAGCCGCTGTGGCGATTGCCAATAAAAATAATAACAACGAGGATTAAAAGTGGCACCAATCCCTTCTAATGGACAGATACAGCGTTTAAAGAATCTCCAAGGAATTGTAACTCGCAACCTGTAGATGATTTAAGAAAAATACTAAAAGAACATTAAATACATGTGGCAAAATCCATATTTGTATGATATCATTATGTTGCAGTGTGATAGGAACAATTTGGTATCAAGGAGGAATATATGTCAACTTTACGCGAGCCTAAACCGGGAGAAAACGTATTTTATTATTGTCCCGATTGCGGTAACAGATTTTCAGATAAAAAGCCTCTATTGCCTCTCATTCCGGTTAAGTGTCCAAAATGCGGAAAAAGTCGCTGTCGCGAGGATCTTACCGTCCGCTGGTAATTCCCGTATTTATGGCTGAAAAATATAAAAACAGTTTTATCCGTTTGATTAAAATAGATGAGTTGTTGCGGAAACACCATACTGGGGGAATTTCGGTACGGGATATTGCCAAGGAAACAGGTATTTCATGCCGTACCATTCAAAGGGATTTATTGTATCTTCAGACAGAATTCGATGCTCCAATTTTTGAGGAAAACCATCGTTATTTTTATAATTACAAATGGTCATTATTGGATATAGTGTACACTAAGGAGGATATGTCTGTTTTAGCTCTTGCCCGGGGAATACTAGGGTCGCTTTTTGTTGGTACAACTTTTGGACAGATCCTTAGTGACAGATTACAAAATTTTTTGGAACACTGCGCAAATATGGAGCTTATACAACAGGATTTTTGCAGAGAAGAAATACAGATTGCCTTTCCGAAAAATATTTGTTGGGTTGGGGCAGAGCAGTTTTTGGAGGCTTTACTGAACAAAAAAAGTGTTTTTGTATACAGCAAGGAAAACGATAAAAATTGTACAGTTCCCATACTCATTAAACCTATTCGGATTATTTTTGCATGGGATTCATGTTACATGCTTTATTTTACTGCTGATTATAAAGACAACAGGGATTTTAAAATAGTATTTCCGAAAAATCTGGAATTTATACGGGAAGCAACTAAAAGTGAAAGTCAAAAAATACCGGATATTTTAAATGACGGGATTTCTTTTGCAGGACTGAACACCTCTTGGTCCCGGGTTTTTTGTGATGATAAGGGAAATGATTGTTTGGAAATTAAATTTGAAGGAAGACTTGATCCTTTTATCTTGCAATACAGAAGAAACACCGATGGTAGTCTCAGTTTTATAGAAAATACTGTATCTGTCAATTCCGGTCATCTTTATGATTTACTTGGGGAAGAATGTTAAAAATAAAAGGGTTGTCATATTGACATTTTTTTTTATTTGATATAGTATACCCATACATTGCATTCCCCGATTGTGTAATGGTAGCACCTCAGATTCTGGTTCTGATTGTGGGGGTTCGAATCCTCCTTGGGGAAAAAGCTGAACTGATGTTCAGCTTTTTTTGTAATTAGAGTTATCGGTTACAAAATTGTACGGTCCCTTCGTCTATCGGTTAGGACAAAAGATTCTCAATCTTTAAAGACGGGTTCGATTCCCGTAGGGACTGAAATGGAAGGCTGTCTTGGGAGTTTTCAAGTACTTCCCTCAAGGACAGCCTTTTTTTATTTCTTTATGAAGTATAAAGATGTCGTCTATAAAAATATGTGTAAAATTTATATTCTAGGGTAAAAAAATGAATATTGAGTTAAAAAATTGGTCTTCGGAAGATAAACAAAGTTTGATAAAGATTTGTAACGCAATTGACAGAACTTATTTATCGGATCGAATACCTGATCCATATACCGCAGAATCTGCCGATTGGTGGCTGGATATGGTGAACAAGAGCGAAGAAAAAGACGGAATATTTCGTAAAATAGTTGTTGATAATGAAGTGGTAGGGAATATTTCTGTTGAACAAAAGGGAGATGTATACCGTCAAGACGCCGAAATCGGTTATTTTTTACTTCCAGAAAAATATTCTCAAGGAATTATGACAGAGGCGGTGAGACAGATTTGTAAAATTGCGTTTGAAAGATTGAATATTATCAGAATTACCGGTTCAGTTTACGAACCCAATTGGGCTTCAAGAAAGGTATTGGAAAAAAATAACTTTGTTCTTGAAGGTTTAATGAAAAAAGCAGTTGTAAAAAACGGCAATATATATGATTTGTGTATTTACGGAAAAGTAAAATAGCTAAATTATAAAACTTTCCTAAGTTTTATAAATCTCCTTTTTCCGAAGCGTTGGGAGTTTGAGTTTTATTGAGTAGTCGAGCCTTGGTAATGGGAATGCCGGGGTTTTTTGTTTTTAAATCCAACACCACTTGATCCAGTTTTTGTTTTTTTTCTTTGCCAAAATCAAACAAGTCCTGTTGTGTGGGGCTTCCGGCAGGCTCTAAATTCAAAAGACCCACCCCCAACAATCGGATTGGGCTTCCGTTGTATTTTTTATCAAAAAGTCGGGAAGCCGTTTTATACACTTCCTCCGAAGAGGTAATACAGGTTTCACCGGTCTCTTGGACGGAACAGGTGGTAAAATCCCGATAGCGAATTTTTACATGGACTGTGTGACTTTGCCATCCTTCTTTGATTAAACGAAACATGACAGTTTGAGCAAGTTCCATTAAAGCCGTTCCGATTTCATATCTGTCTGTTAAATCTTCCCCGTACGTGTTTTCTGCACTTATGGAACGACTTTTAGGAATTTCTGAAAAAGTTGTATCGGGGTTGCCCCGAACGGCTTTGTATACAAAAAGTCCTGAGGCTTCTCCTAAAATTTTTTGCAAAGTATCCAAGGAACAATGGCGGATATCTTCTACGGTATGGAATCCAGAAGCGTTTAATTTATTTAATGTTTTTGCTCCCACACCCCATACTTTTTTTAACGGCAATGTTAGCATAAAATCTTCTTCCGAACCGGGAGGTACAAAATAAAATCCGTCAGGTTTTGATATTCCCGAAGCAATTTTTGCAATATATTTATTTGCAGCTAATCCCACAGAAACTGTAAGTCCTGTTTTTTCCAACACTATTTTTTTAAGTTGTACGGCAGTTGTTTCAGGAGGGCCGAAAAGTCTTTCTGTTCCGGTCAAATCGATAAAGGCCTCATCTATAGAAATTTGATGAACTTCAGGAGAGAAATCATAAAAAATTTTCATAACCTCATGAGACTTCTCTTGATATCGTTTCATATTAGTGGGTAAAAAAATACCTTCAGGACATAACCTATAGGCTTCATCTATGGGCATGGCAGAATGCACACCGTAGGCACGAGCTTCATAAGAACAGGTGGCAACTACACCTCGTTTTGATCCGGGAGTGGCTCCCACAATAATAGGTTTACCTATGAGGTTGGGATTATCAAGCCGTTCTACCGAAGCATAAAAAGCATCCAGGTCAACATGAAGAAACATACCGCTCTCTCTATTGTTGTGGAGATAAAATGATATCTTTTTTTGCTACAGCACATAATTGCTCCCCTAAAGCTACGTAAGCAACAATTTCGATTTCCTGCTGACAGTTTTTATCAGCTATGTAACTGAAATTGGTAGTATGTGCAGGATAGTCAGGAATAATAAAACGGGCTATATTTTTCCCGTCTTCATGTGAAATAGTGTAGTCCATAACAGAGTCGTACACCGGTAAAATATTTTCTGTTTTTACAGATACTTCATACCGTAAAATGGGCAAATCAGAAGAAATTTGTATGTCAACGTTTCTCAGTTCCAAATAAGTTGTTTCATGTACCGTAATATCAATGGCTAGATTTTCCTGTTCACCGATAGATTGATACTTATATTGAGGAATCGGGGTGTTTCCGACGGTGTCCGCTGGTGTTTTGCCTATCAGTAGGTAATAGCCTGCGATGAATATTCCAATAATGACAATCAACATTGCCACCAATAAACCTACAGAGATAGTCCACATCTTAAGAGTAGGGATATTTTTTCTAATCCCTAAAATTGTTATTCTTACCAGAATACGTAACCACATTATTTGAAAAGGTATTAGTATACAGGCATAGAGAAGATTAAATAGTTGAGAATCATACACAATAAAAAGAAGTTTATCAAAAGAAGAATAGTCCCAAATACTCAATAGATAAGGAATAAATGGAATTAACATTAAAAACATGGAAAGGGTTAAAGCCCAAAGTCTTCTGGCCAGCCGAGTGAAATAGATAATAAGGTATTCTGCCAAAAAAACTACTAACAAAACCAAATCGATGGAAGAAAAAATGATAATATTTAAAATACCGGACAACGTTAATAGAAAACCATAGGCAAATTGGGTTATAGGTATGCGTAATTGTACTTGGATAATATAAATTATCGATACAAAAACAAAAGAACAAAGTGTTTTTGCTGCAATGATGGGCAACGTATTTTCTGACTGAATTTCAAAAATTTTTGAAACAAGGAAATCGCCTAGTAGTAGAGAGACAAAAGAGATAAAAATGGTTATAGGTATGAGATACCAAATTCTCTTAAATTCCGCTTGTTTTTCTAATCCTTTTTTTCCCAAAAAAGAAACACCGCTGATAAGAGCAATAACAACAAAAATGATTAATAGATATATCATAATCAGGGTATGTTCTGTAACCCATATATTTTCTTTCAGACCCAATGCTATATAATTTTTACTGTCATTGTATTCATTAGTTTCTATGGGAAAGTTTGTAATCATGGTTTCCACAGCAGCAAAAACTTTTTCTTGATGATTTACATTGTTGCTGTTATATTCAATAACCAGAGCGGGAGCCTGTGCATTTAAAAATGACTCTAGAACAGGATTTGTATCTGTAATGTTTAATTTATGGGTCAAAATAGAGCGATAGTCTGTAGTGATGGGGAGTTGTTGCAAAATCCACAGAGGAGCCATGTTGCCGTTCGTCCCCGGGATAACTACTATATCGGTAGAAGTAAAGTTAGGTACATCCTGCAAAATAACAACACCGCAGTTTTCTGGATCAGCTATGGAGTCTAAAAAAAGTTGTGAACCTTTTGGGTGTAAATAAGCATTGCCTTCTACAGGCGGATTTTCGTTTGCCCATAATGCTAAGGTAAAGATCACATCGCCGTCTGTATGTTCCATTGTTTCCAACAAATTTGCTATCTTATCCATGGAAAGCAATGCAGCCGATTGGGACATTCCCACAACAAATCGAGAAATGGGCTTTATTTCTTCACTGTATCGCTTGTCAATATTGACAACGATGGAATAGGGGTAGTAATCATTTTCGAAACCTGCCAGAGGATGTTTTTC
>JAHLFV010000056.1 GCA_018883625.1 Candidatus Treponema excrementipullorum | reverse complement strand
CGGCTTTTGCAGTTGCCAAAGAATGATTTCCGTCTCCTACTGCAAAAAGAAACGGTGAGCCGTCCTCACCCACACTATCTTTTGTCAATACTTCTAATCTGGAAACACAAAAATCCAAATCATCTCCTGCTACAAGATAGCCTTCTATACTGCCGGAGTTTAACATTAAGTCTCCATGATACAAGGGATGCTGAGTTTTTGCTCTCTTTCCCAACTCTTCAACAAATTCTTTTTTAGGGTCATTGATTAACAACATAATATGGGGAAGTTCCAAGGCAGCCCCCCGTCGTATTTCCATCCGGGGAGGAATACGGTCTTCGATAGTTGCTTCCGTGGCTCTTACCAAAGACTTTGCAAAGGGTTCCCATTGATATGCGTCCAAATCTACGGCAACAACCAAACCTTTGCGGACTCTGTTATAGGCAGTTTTCCTTTCCACGTAGATAAACCCTTCTACAGGCTCCCGAAAAACTTCTGTTTTCAAATACTCTTCCATGGTCCCGTGAATTTTATTGATTCTTTCCTGTCTGTCGGAATCTTTTAAATACACTTCCGGCAAAATCAAGTCCAAGGTTGAAGGCTCATTGCCGGCGGCATGTTCTGCTTTCTTCCAGTAGTCCCGATCCTGTGTGTATTGATCACAAGCCACTACGGCCCAAGAAGACAAAGCAATATCTTCTCTCGGTAATAAAATTGAAGGGACAGAAAGTCCGAAAGGTTTAAAATTTTTCATAGGTGAAGTATACCGATAAAACTTTAATTATGCTACTATAGAAAAAGGCAGTGTTTTCTGTTTATGCCAACACAAGGAGGAATTATGGCCGGCTTTGGTATGCAACTTAATGCTAAAATAGCGCAACACCAAAAATTGTCACCGCAAATGCAGTTTAGACAGAAAATTTTAGCTATGGGCAACCTTGAACTTACCCAACAGATCCATCAGGCTTTGGAAACAAATCCTGCCATAGAAGAAGTGGTAAAAACCTCCGAAGTAAAAGAAAAAAAAAGTAAAACCAATGAATTGCCGGATAGTCTTTTATGGACGAAAGACGCTTCTTTTGATACAGAAAAATCAGACAAATATTTAGCCTTTTTGGAAGCCCAGCCGGACACACAAGAAACACTGCAACATCACCTTTTAAGTCAGCTTGCAGAGTTACAACTGTCTCAGGAAGAAACAGACCTGTGCACAAAAATTATCGGTAATTTAGATGGTAAAGGGTTTAATATTTTAGCGCCTGTTTCATTACTAAAGAAAAAAGAGACTCCTGACTTCCCCTCAGAAAATCATACTTTATTGGAGACTTGTCTTGATATCGTACAACAAATGGATCCTATAGGGTGTGCTACCGACTCCCAACTAGATTCTCTTCTTGTACAGGCTCGAATCAAGGTAAAAGAACAGGGAATTTCTCAGGATTTAGCTCTCTTTATTTTGGAGGGACGGCTCTCCCTTATTGAAGGACTAAAAATCCCCTCCATTAAAAGTCAGCTTTTGCATTTGGCAAAAAACGGCGTTCCTGTACCACAACCAATAAATGAAAATACCATAGAAAAAGCAATACAGTTTATCAAAACTTTAGATCCTATTCCCGGAAGGCAATACGGAGACGACCCGGGATTGTATATTTATCCCGATGTAATAATAAAAAAATTGTCTGTACAGGAACCTTCGGACGAAGGCGGAGAGAATAAGTTACTCCCTACCGCACATAAAGATAACTTTCAGGATAAGGCGAGCTCTCTTTTAATATCCCTTACCACAGGACTTTTTCCCCAATGTACTATATCCCAAGAATTTCAGAAAGAGCTTAAAACAACTACAGATAAAAAAACAAAGGAGTTTTTGAGTTCTTCTGTAAATGAAGCAAAAGAGTTGTTGGCAGCAATCGAATTCAGAGAAAATACCCTCAGTACCTTAGCTCATGTTTTGGCAGAAGTACAAAAAGACTTTTTCTTTAAAGGACCGCGGTATCTTCATCCCCTCAAAATGAAAGAAGTAGCAGAAATTATGGGCGTGCATGAGTCCACCATATCCCGATTGGCAAACAGTAAATATATAAAATGCGACTGGGGCCTTTTTGAAATCAAGTATTTTTTTTCCAACAGTGTATCCGGAAATCTTACGGAAAAGTCAAATACAATCTCACATTCCAAAGACAGCCAAGGAGCAGCCTCCCACAATACCGATTCTGTATCGGACGCCGGTCACACCTCTTCCGGTTTGGAAAGTTCCCAACAGCTGCCTGTTTCTGAATCTATATCCCGTTCCCAAGAGAGCATTAAATTCGAACTGGCACATATTATTCAGCAACAGCGCTTGGAAAAACCGGACAGTAAACCGCTTTCCGACCAAAAATTGGCAGATTTATTGTATGAAAAAACAGGAATTAAAATCGCCCGAAGAACTGTGGCAAAGTACAGAAATAGTCTTAACATAGAATCCTCATATACAAGGAAGTAAAATCATGAAGTACAAATATCTTCTGTTTGATTTGGACAATACCTTATATCCTTCCACTGCAGCAATAGATAAGGGAATTACTCACCGGATGCTGTCTTTTATTGCATCATACCTTCACATATCCTATGAAGAAGCTATTGCCAAGCGGAACAGCCGTCTTCCCTTTTACGGAACTACCTTGGAATGGTTACGTACCGAAGAAGGTCTAAAGGACATACACTCCTTTTTTAATGCCGTTCATCCACCGGAAGAAATAAAAGAAATTCCTTTTGATGCACATCTCCGGCCGTTTCTTCAATCTTTACACATGCCTATGGCTATTTTAACAAATGCCCCTATGGTACATGCCAAGCGTATCTTGGATTTTCTCAATGTAACTGATTTATTTACCGGTATTTATGATGTAGAGTGCAATAACTTAAAAGGGAAACCCTACCCTCAAGCTTTTTACAACGCTTTGGAAGGCAGCAACTTTTCCCTTAAAGAAACACTGTTTTTTGATGACCATAAAAAATATACTGATGGCTACCAAGTTTTGGGCGGACAGGCCATTTTGGTACAGCATCCCCAAAATGCCGGTATTTCCCATCCTTTAGATGCCCAAAGCCATGGCGACTCCCCTAACAGGAATAATTCCCACGTTCTCAAGTCCCTGGGTTCAAAAGCTCCAAGCCTTAAGGCACAAGAACCTCAAGGACCGGAACAAATCACCATTGGTAGCATTTATGAAATTCCAGAGCTTTTGAAAAAACTGGAATAAAGTAAACCGGAACGCCGTAAAGTTGATTTTTTGCAACCGGCCACTCAACATCTCTCCGGCTCCGACAGCCGGCTCTGGAAGCTCCGAAAATAAGTTTACACCCGCAAAATACTGGCAGCAGTGGGGGTTTTGTTGTTTAACAAACGGAGCCGCACAGTTTTTATCCGCCGTTGAGCTTGATCTTCTACAACAAAAACACCGTAATCGTTTTTGAACACTTCTCCCGTAGAAGGTAACACCCCGAATTTTTCCAAAAGCCAACCGCCAAGGGTATCAAAATCTTCGGACTCGCACCTTAATCCAAACATCTCATTTACATCTGTTAAAGAT
>JAHLFV010000055.1 GCA_018883625.1 Candidatus Treponema excrementipullorum | reverse complement strand
GCTATTATCTTTATTTGTGTCCCGTTTTGATATGTTTTTTGACGAATTGGGATATACTGTTCTTTCCATAGAATCTATGGCACCGATTTACGGAAGATTACTGGACATTCCTTTTGTAGCTTTTACCAAATTTAATAACACTGTTGTTATGGGGAGTTTAGTCAGCGGACTTGTTTTGTATATCCCTGTCTACATTTTTGCCCGACTGTTTATTTGGTTTTGGAGACGGATTCTCTCTCCAAAGATTACATCTTCAAAAGTGTGGATCGCTTTTAAACAGTTGCCGTTTGTGGAGAAGATCATATCTACCTACAACGATGTTACAGATGTATTTAAGAGGTAAGTTATGAAAAAAGACGAAAAAGGACAGAATACTGATAAAGAGGTAACAAAGATATCACCGGAAACCGCTGTACAGAAAAAAAAGAGGACTGAAAGGAATATAAGTCAAGATGACTCTATGGCTGTGAAATCGAGCGACACAGAGGTTGATACACTTTCGCAATCTCAGCAGAAGAGCGGTGATGTTGTTGCTCAAACCGATGCAAAAAAAACAGAAGAAAATTGCATTGACCAATCTAAAGCGGAAGATAGTGGAGTTGTTGCCACACAGTCTGAAGCCAAGGAGCCTGAAGCAGAAGTCTCTCATACAGAAATTGTTCTTGCAGAGGAACAGTCTCCTGTCGATACAGGGAAAAGGAAAAAACGGGGAATAAACAAGAAAAAATCCACTAAGACAGAAGATTTGCCTAAACTGTTGCGGAAAAAATACTCAAAAAGAGCTTTGAATAGACGCATTTTACGGCGTTTATACATTATCAGCGATAAAAAATATGTTGAGTCTCAATTTGAAGAAGTAACGGTGGGAAAAAAAGTAAAATACATGATTCCTGCCGGCAGAGAATTTTCCAAAGCTGATTTTACTCGGCTAAAGCGCTTGGCTATCGAAGTAAAAAAACAAAAAGGCAGAGTAAAATGGGGACCTTTATTGATCACTGTTGCCAGTATTTTTGCTGTTTTTTTTGTTGTATCTCTTTTCAAAGACAGTCTCATAAAATCGGGTATACAAAAGGGGATGGAGGCTGCTTTTGGGGCAAAATGTGATATTAGATACGTGCATTTGGATTTGTTGGATGCCAACTTTACTTTGGAAGGTATGGAAGTTGCCAACAAAAAAAGTACTATGACTAATCTATTTGAAATAGGCCGATTGACTTTTGACTTTGATTTAATGCAGTTATTAAAGAAAAAGGTGACTATTGATGAGATTGCTATAGCTGATGTACGTACGGGAACTCCCAGAAAGACAGATGGGGCTTTACCGCCCAAACCGGTAAAAGAAAAAGAGCCTTCAAAATTGGAGCAACAAATCACTGCCATGACTACAGAAAGCATAAATGCCGTGGTAGACAACATTATGGGTATGTTGAACCAATATAATCCTCAGTTGATTATAGATAATATTTCCCAAAATCTGTCTTCTCCCGATGCTGTGTTGGAAATCGGGGATAAATTGCAGGAAATGATTCCTAGATGGCAAAATGTACCGGATCAAATGGCTACAGATCTTCAAAATCTTATTAACGATACAGAGTCTGCCATAAACTTTGACTGGGCTGGAATTCAGCAGGATCCCAGAAAGATAACCGATGCTATAGCTGTCCTTGACTCCGCTATCGATAAAGCTATGGTATTGAAAGAAAATACCGAATCAACAGTGTCTATGTTGGAAACAGATGTGGATGAGGTATCTTCTTGGGGAAATTTGGTAAAGGATGCAGTAAACAGCGATATTGCTTTAGTATCTTCTGAAGTTGACAGAATAACTTCCTTCAAACTCCCTGATGGACAACAATTTTTTGCATCAAATATTGACCTTTTCCTGACAACTCTTTTGGGTGAATACTATCCAAAATTACAGGAAGCTTTGGGACTTGCACAAAAGTATTCTCAAACAAAATCCGAACGGACAAAGGCTGCCATTGTTAAATCTGTAAAACGGTATGAAGGTCAGACTATTGATTTTTCCATAGATCCCCATCCCACCTTCTTGATAAAAAAACTTCATGGCTCCGGGGCTGATTCAAACTTCTCTCTTGCCATCGATATCACCGATATCAGCAATAATATGGACAAATGGGGAAAGCCTGCAGTAGCTGTGGGCCGGGTACTCCACGGCAAGCAAAGCGATACAATTACCGGAACTGTGGACTTGCGCAGTTACAGGAAAAATGATTTATTTCAACTGACTTATTCCGGGGCAGGATATGACATCAAGCTGGGATTGCCGGAATCATATAAAGTACCTGGTGTACCTTCTATGGAAGGTTCCAGTGTGATCAATGCAAAAATCGGTGCCGATGATGACGGAAGTTTCTCTTTGGGTGGTTCGATTAATATTTCACCTATTGCCTTTGAGGTAGATCCTTTCAGCCCAGAATATATTCATGGTTTGTATACAAGGACTTTGAATAAATTTGACGCTTTGAAAGCCGGATTTGAGGTGGCTTACAGTTCTGCAAGGGGTTTATCTATGGACGTTACCACTGATTTGGATGAACAATTCGGTCGGGCTATTACCGAAGTTTTTAACGAAGAACTGGAAGCTATCAAGAAGGCCATAAAGGAACAGATAGATATATTACTTACAGAGGCTGCAAAAAAAGTTCAACCTTTGTTCGACGAATTCGAAAGAATTAAAGGTGAAGTGGAAGCTCAGGCTGCAAAGATAGAAGACTATGTAGCTAAACTTCAACAGGCTCAGGTAGATGCCGAAAACAGACTTAAAGGTAAAATCGAAGAGGCTGAAGCAGCTATAAATCAAGCTGTTGAGGATACTATGGCTGCTGCTGAAGAAGCAAAACGGAAGGCTGAAGAAGCTGCCCAAAGGGCTGCCGAAGAAGCTCAACGCAAAGCGGAAGAAGTCGCTGCCGAGGCAAAACGTAAAGCTGAAGAAGCTGCTGCAAAAGCTGCGGAAGAAGCTAAGAAAAAGGCTGAAGAAGCAGCTAAAGATGCATTAAAAGGCCTCTTTGGCAGATAAATTATTTTGAAAACATTTGTTTGAGTGCCGCGAACATTTCTTGGGCTGTTTTATCGTCAACAGGTTCCTGGGGTTCGTGGTACTCTACAAGATGTGCCGGAATTTCATCAAGAAATCTGGAAGGAGTGCATTCCACGACGGCTTGCATTTTTTTGCGGTGCTGACAGCTTGATATAAAAAGCTTGTGTTGAGCCCGAGTTATGGCAACGTAAAAAAGCCGTCGTTCTTCTTCTATATTTTCCTCTCCCTCTTCAATGCTGCGGGCATGGGGGATGATACCATCCTCTGCTCCTGCAATAAAAACCACCGGAAATTCCAAACCTTTTGAAGCGTGAATTGTCATAAGATTGACCTTACCCTTGAGAGTGTCGTCTTCCATGTCATCTCTGGAAAGAAGTGTTATTCTGTTGAGGTAGTTGAAAAGATTGGGTTCCCGACCTTCTGCATTTTCCGTATTTTCCCACACTTCCATGGATTGCAACAGGCTTTCAATATTTAAGAACTTAAATCTGGCTGCTTTTTCGTTTTTTTGATATTCCCCAATCAGATAGTCCCAATAATTGATGGCTTCTACCAGAGATCGGACCTTTTTTGCCAAGCCGTGACCGGAGAGTAATGTACCTCTCCACTCAGAAATCAAATTGTAAAAATTTTCTAATTCCAAAAGGGTTTTATTGTTAATGGCAAAATCTGACAAGGGAGCTGTTTCGTGTGATGTTAAAGAAAAATCATCTGCATCGGAATTATGGTTCCAAGGCGTGCGGGAATTTTCCAAATCCGTAGTATTTTCAGAGGTAGTATTTGTAATGGGAGCTATAACCTTGGAAATGGCTTCCCATAAGGAACAATGATATTCTTTGGCAATTTCATTGAGAACTTCCAAGGTTTTCCGACCGATGCCACGACGGGGAGTGTTTAAAATCCGTAGAAGATTTATATCGTCGTCGTGATTGGCGCATACCCGTAAATAACTGATTATATCTTTGATTTCTTTCCTTTGAAAAAAACTTGTTCCGCCACTCATGGTGTAGGGAATATTGTTTGCTAAAAACGCTTCTTCTATAGCCCTGTTTTGGGTATTGGCTCGCATAAGGACACCAAAGTCGTCATAACTTCTTTTTTCCGACATTCGCATTCCCTGAATTGTTTCGGCAATAAAATCAGCCTCTGCACTTTCGTTTTGGGGAAGAAAAATTTCTATGGGCTTACCGGAACCGTTACCGGACCAGAGAGACTTGTCTTTTCTGTTTGTATTGTGGGAAATAACGCCATTGGCAGCAGCCAAAATTGTTTCTGTTGACCGATAATTTTGCTCCAGTCGTATTTCCCGTACCTGGGGAAAATCACGTTCAAACATTTTTATGTTTTCGTAGTTAGCTCCCCGCCAAGAATAGATCGACTGATCGTCATCTCCTACCACCGCAACATTTTTATCAGCGATCAAGTGCAAAAAACTGTACTGCTGTATAGATGTGTCCTGAAATTCATCCACCATGATGTATTTGTACCTGTCTCTGTACCGTTGCAGAACTTCGGGATGTTCCGTAAAAAGCTGTATTGGCAATGCTATCAAATCATCAAAATCTACGGCATTGTAGAGTTTTAATCCAGCTTGATATTCTTTATACAATTCTTTGTACTGGTTGTTTCCCCGAAGTTTAGGATTTGGGTTGTCCCAGGTCCACCGTCCGATTTTTATATTTGAAAAAAGGTTTGCTATGGCATAAACGTCCAAGGCGTCGGAAGAAAAGCCCAATTCCTGACCTGTTTCTTTTATAAGTTGATTTTTATCTGTTTCATCATAAATCGAAAAATTACTTCTCCATCCCAGTTTTTCTATATCTTGGCGGAGAATTTTTACTCCGAAGGCATGAAATGTTGAAACTGTAAGATTTTGTAATTTTTTTCCTGTTTGCTCTTTTATTCTCTCTTCCATTTCTCGGGCAGCTTTATTTGTAAATGTCAGGGCTAAGATTTGACTTTGGGGAATTCCTTTTTCTAACATGTAGGCTATGCGATAGGTGATGACCCTGGTTTTTCCGCTTCCGGCTCCCGCTATAATCAAAAGAGGGCCTTCCGTGGTAGTGACTGCTTCATACTGTTCTTTGTTCAGCTCTTTTTGTAAATTTTCCAGCATGAAAAGTATTCTATGAAAAATATTTTTGTGTTGCAAGTACCGAATTCCTGTGGTATACTAGACAAGCGATATTTAACATTATGGAGTATTTTATGAGTGTATTTCAGCAAGTCAGTGCTTTTTTAGGCCGGAATAAATTTCCGGTGGGAGGACTGGAGATCAATTCTTTAATTGATAGTATCTTGTATGATATGGAAAAAGGATTGGATATAGGGTACGGAGAAGGACCTATGGATGCGCGGCAACCAATGATCCCAACCTGGGGCTTGCCTCCTAAAAAGACACCCCAAAATACATCTGTTATAGTTATAGATGCAGGGGGAACAAATTTTAGATCCTGTTTGGTTTCTTTTGATGAGTCCGGTGTTCCTACTATTTCACATCTTGAAAAATGTTCCATGCCCGGTATTGAAAGAGAGCTTTCAAAGGATGAGTTTTTTGACGCCATTGCTGAAAATCTTGAACACTTAAAAAATCTCAGTGATCGTATCGGTTTTTGTTTTTCCTATGAAATCAATATTACTCCCGATGGAGACGGTGAGGTCATTTCCTTTTCAAAAGAAATTAAAGCAAAATCTGTAGTAGGCTCATTAGTAGGAAAATCTTTATCAGAAGCATTGGTAAAAAAAGGATGGAAAAAACCTGAAAGAATCGTCCTATTGAATGATACCACTGCAGCATTGCAAGCCGGTGCTGCCAGCAAGAGATTGGGAGCAAAATACAGTTCTTATGTAGGTTTTATTTTGGGAACAGGTATGAATGC
>JAHLFV010000054.1 GCA_018883625.1 Candidatus Treponema excrementipullorum | reverse complement strand
CCTCTAAGGAGTTATATGTAAAGATTTTTGATAAGTTGCTGGAATTGCCGGAAAACTCCAAGTTGTTACACAATTACAGTGAAGATATGTACGCTTTTGTGTTGGAGGATATCAATTCCGGTTTAGCCAATAAAGAAGCTTCTCTGTTGGCTACGGAAATTATGGGGCGTATTAATAAATCTACCTCTTTTAAAAACCTTTTTAATTTGTATTTGGCAAATACCGAAGAAGATTTAAATACCGTTATTGAAGCTTCTCTATTAAAAACTTTACCCGTTTCTGAAACTGTGGCTCTGTCTCTGATGGAAGATACTTCCGTATCTGTCAGAGAAAAATTGAGTTTTTTCTATTTAGTTCAGAGTTCTCCCGAAATTTCCGACATTTTTAAGTCTGATTTGGCCGAAAAACTCTTATCTATTGCTACAATTAATGTAGGAGATTCTGAGGAAGAAAGGGCCGAACTTATAGAGTTACAATTTGCAACTCTGCACAGATTGTCTTCTTCTTTGTGGGTAAAAGCAATGGATACGGTGGTTGACTTTTTCCCTATAGCTCGCAGTGAATATGAACAGGGACTGATCAGCGCAGAACAATTTGTAGATGTATTGTACTGTCTGCAAAATTTTGCAACTAATGGGTCAGTGGCTGTACTAAACGGATACCTTAAGGATCTCAACAGTGCTGCCAGTACCGATATGTCTTCTGTGGACGAAAATGTGGTAATGGCTGTGATTACCGGACTTGGAGCCTTGGGGAGCAAAGAAGCTTTTGATAATTTGCTGTATGTTACCTATTTACCCTATTCTGAAAAAGTGCGGACTACTGCCCGAGACGCCATGGCAATGTTGCAATGGTAGGGTGTGAATAGAGTTTCTGTTTTACGATTTTTACAAGAAAACGGTTTGTATGTAGGACTTGTATTGTCTATAGGACTTATACTTTTAGGTGTTTTTCCTATCAGAAACAAGAATCCTTATGTAGCATTGATTCCGCCCCAACGAGTTGAAGGAATGGAATGCCGTATTCTGTCTAATCCTGTGCGCACAAGTTCCGGAAAGTACTATCGGTGCCGGGGAGCTATAGAATCTGTGGAAGGTATGGTAAACAATACCCAAATAACAAGTTCCGGTAAAGGTGTGGTTACCCTTTATATTCCTTCACAAATTGTTGAACTGTATTATCCGGGAAAGTTGTATTCCCGCTATGGTACAGCCGACAATCACGGAAAATTGTTTATGGTAGAGCAGGGGGCTCGGTTTTATTTTTCTGCTTTCTATGCCGAGCCGTTAGATGCTCCTTTGTCCTACACTCCTCCTCCCACCTATTATGTTACCGAGGCACGACCGCTGGGTTTTTCTCCCGGATTTTGGGGAGCAGTGGCGTATTTTAGGGGCTTGTGTCGATTGGAGTTTAAGAGACTTTTATACGGATGGGGAGAGGCCGGCGGTTTGTTATTGGCTTTGTTGTCCGGCTCTGGGGAATATACAGATACGGTGGTACGGGATAATTTTAGAAAAGCCGGTTTAGCCCATATTTTAGCTCTTTCTGGAATGCATGTGGCTTTTGTCAGCGGTATTACTTTATCTCTGTTGGAATGGAGCGGTAAATATCTTTCTCAGGTATTGGCTGTTCCCGCCGTAGTGTTATTTGTCTGGTTTGCCGGTTTTACTCCGTCTTTGCTGAGGGCTTTGATTTGTGCTTTGTTAGGGGTGTATTTCAGGATTTCCGGTACCAAAGTTTCCATGTTAAAAATACTTTGTTTAAGTTTTTTTATTCATGTGGTTATTTCATCAGAGGATTTATTGGAAATCTCATTTATGCTTTCTTATTTGGCTTTGGCAGGTATTTTGATAATAGGTCCTCTTGTAGAACCATTTTTTTACCGTTATTTTCCGGCTCTGATGGCAAGTTCTTTTTCTGCGTCTTTCGGGGCTCAGGTGCTTACCGCTCCCGTTACTTTGGGAACCTTCGGATATCTTGTTCCCGGAGGAATCCCGGCTTCCCTTGTGGTGTCTCCGTTGATTTCGGTTTTTTTTACTGTGGGAGTCGTGTGTATAGTTTTGGCTATGGTTTTTCCTATCTTGATCCCCATGCTTGGCGTAATTGTTAAACTATTGTATACTTTTGCGGTAATTCCTGTGAATTTCTTTTCGAAAATACCTGCATTGGAGTTTTTATGATACATCCTGATTATGACTCTCCCGGTTCTCTGAAAACTTTTTTGGAAGAAAAGGGAATGGCTATGCAAAAAAAATTCGGTCAGAATTTTTTGATTAACAGACAAGCCCGGGTAAAGCTTATTGACGCCTTGGATATAAACTCTTCCTCTTTTGTATGGGAAGTGGGACCGGGATTGGGAGCAATGACCGAAGAAATTTTGCAAAGAGATGCCCATGTAACGGTATTTGAGATCGATCGGGGATTTGCCGCCTGTGTCAGTAATTTTTTTTCCGACTACGAAAAACAAGGTAAGTTTGCTTTAGTTCCCGGAGATGTCCTGAAAACTTGGAAGGAAGAGGCAGAAAAGAAAATACCGGATCGGTTTTTCGGTAATTTGCCTTATAATATTGCGGCTACCATTATTGCAGATATGATAGAGGCAGAAGTGCGCTTTGAGAAAGCTGTTGTCACCGTACAAAAAGAAGTCGCTCAACGAATGTGCGCAAAACCGGGAGATAAAGACTATTCTTCTTTTTCTGTTTTGTGTGCTTGGGCGTATGATGTAAAGCCTCTTATAGATCTAGGCGGAGGGAACTTTTGGCCCCGTCCCAATGTGGACTCTCGGGCTGTAATAATGACGAAAAAAGAGGTATTCCCCCGTTGCAAGAGCCCGGAACACTTTCAAAAAATACTCCGGTCTCTTTTTTCATCCCGTCGAAAAACCGTAAAAAACAATTTAACGGCTTTTTACAACGACGGAAATAGAGCAGAAACAATTCTGGATGCTGCCGGTATTGACCCGCAAATTCGGGCGGAAAAATTATCCTTAGAACAATTGCTCCACTTGAGCGATGTAAGTTATTCCAATATAATCGAAGACCATGAGTAGTGTAGCTGATAATTTACGGAGAGTTTTTGACACCATAGCAGAGGCGGAACTTAAAAGCGGACGGAAGCCGGGGAGTGTTTCTTTGGTGGCTGTCAGTAAGTTTAATCCTGTAGAGGCTGTTTTGGAGGCTATTGCTGCCGGACAGTTCCTCTTTGGGGAAAATCGAGTTCAGGAAGCGGTGCCAAAGTTTCAGGAAGTACAAAAATTTTACGGTAATACGGAACTGCATATTATAGGTACTCTGCAAAGAAATAAGGTAAAAAAGGCTCTTACAGTGGCTTCCTGTATTCAGTCTGTGGATAGAATTGAATTGTTGGAAGAGATAGAAAAACAGGCTTCAGTGTTGAATAAAACTGTTCCCGTTTTGTTTGAATATCATACAGGAGAAGAATCTAAATCGGGTTTTTGCGACTTAGACTCTCTGTTGCGGGCTGTGGAGTATGGGGAAGCGGCGCCTCACATTATTCCGAAAGGTTTTATGACCATGGCTCCCTTTACAACCGACCAAAAAGAAATTTTAGCTTCTTTCAGAAAACTTAAAGATATTCGTCAACAGGTTCAAAGCCGATTTTCTGCTTTGACTTTAGACCAATTATCTATGGGTATGACTAATGATTTTCCTTTAGCAATACAAGAAGGGGCAACCTTAGTTCGCATCGGAACGGCGATTTTCGGAGCTCGCTGGTACACATGAGATTTTTCCTGAAAAGAATAGCTTTTTGTACGTTGATAATTTTTTCTTGTTCCTTGATGGCTTTTGCCGAACCGACGGTGGAGATAGAGCCGTACACACAGGATGAGTTTCCTTCCTGGGCTCAGGATATACGGCGGACGGAAATAGTGACTTTAGGTTCGTTGCCTTTTACTACTCTTGGAGTAACTTTGGGATATTCTCTGTATCGATATGCTTCTAATGGCTTTAATCCCGAATATATTCCCAATCCCTTCGCCAAAAGTGCTACCGGTAGTTTATCTTCCAAAGAACAAATCGGTATTGTATTAACATCTGTGGGAATTTCTGCGGTGATCGGTTTGGTGGATTTAACAATAAGACTGATTCAACGGAGTGCGGCGAAGAAAGAAGCTATTAGGCAACGAGACGATACGTTGATTATTACACCTCTCTCGGATTCAATCGGTGACTCAGCTTTACAAAAATCTGTGAATAACTCTACAAATAATAATGTATTACAGGAATCTACCGGTGATATTCAGGTTCAAGATTCAGAGGGAGATGGGGCTTTACCTGAGTCTGCAAAAACCGATATTTCTTCCCAATCCAAAAAAAGGACAGCACTTTTAGAGCAAGAAGAAGGTTCTTCCCAATCGGAACAAAATCTCAAAAAAGAAAGTATGCCGCATGCAGGATCGTATAATGAATAGTGTATCTATAACCGTTACTGAGAATATTGAAGGGAGCCGTGTGGATAAGTTTCTATCGGAACAAGAAATTGTGAAAGAAGCCTGCGGTTCCAATAATCGTTCTCACTTACAAAATATTATTCAGGATTTGACAGTTAACGGCAAAAAAGCGAAGTTTTCTGCCAAGGTACGAACCGGCGATAGAATACAGTTTTCTTGGGAGCCACTTATTCCCACAGATATAGAGCCTCAAAATATACCATTGGATATTGTGTATGAAGACCACCGAGTGACTGTTGTCAATAAAAAACAGGGGATGGTAACTCATCCGGGAGCCGGAAACTGGACCGGTACTTTGGTAAATGCGTTGCTCTTTCATTGGGGAAAGTCCTCAGTCAATCAGGAAGCCTGTCGTCCCGGTATAGTTCACCGTTTAGATAAGGATACTTCCGGAGTGATTATTACGGGAAAAACTCTGGAATCTCAAATGTGGTTACAGGAGCAGTTTCAGCACCGACGGGTAAAAAAGGAATACATTGCTATTGTGGTGGGGCGGCCGCCGGAGGGAAAAGGTCACATAAAAACTCAGATAGTCCGGGATCCCAAAAACAGAAAACAGTTTAAGGCAGAAACTGATGCAACAAAGGGGAAGTTCGCCCACACAGTATATCGGTGCATCGCCTGTTACGGACCTTTTTCCCTTATGCGGTTGAAATTAAAAACTGGCAGAACTCATCAGATTCGTGTTCACATGAAATATTTGGGGTGTCCCATTTTGGGAGATCCGTTATATGGTTCAAAAAATACTGTGTTTCCAAAGGCAACTCTGATGCTTCATTCCCGACTTTTGGCTTTACGGTTATCTGACCAAGAAGAATTTACGGAGTTTAAAGCTCCCGTTCCTTTACGATTCAAAAAGGTTCTAAAAGTATTGCATGGAAAGTATGAAAAATGTACCCTTTAAGCATTGTTGAAGATTCTGCTGATTATCTTGTAGTTTACAAACCTCGGGGAATCCACAGTGCTCCTTTGTCTAAAAGTGACGGAGATTCAGCCTTATCCCGGATTGTGACTTCTTATCCGGAAGTCGGCAATGTCCAAGGAAAAAATCCCGTGGAAGGAGGCTTAATCCACCGCATAGACAAAGAGACAGAAGGACTTTTACTGTGTGCAAAAAATCAGGATTTTTACGATTACATGGATGTTTGTCAAAAAAAATCAGTTTTTTTCAAAGAATACATAGCTGTCTGTGATTATATTCCCCGATACAGTGAGCTTATGGTAGGATTTCCGCCCTGTTCTGAAGGAGCTCTGTTTGAAAGAGAAGAAAACGGGTTTTTAAACATCCCTGTTTCAAAACCGATGATTTTGAAAAGTTTCTTCCGTCCTTACGGTCCGGGAAGAAAGGCGGTACGACCTGTAACATCTGGATCGGGCAAGTATGCCGAAATGAAAAAGGGAGATGTGTTGTATATTACAGAGTGTATCCCCGTGATGGATGACAGTTTGCAAAGTATGAAAACTGCTAAATCTCACGCTAAGATTTCTGATGTTGCACATAAAGACGATGAAGCAATCAGTTCTCATTTTGACACTGCGATTTTTAAGGCTCGGATATACAGAGGATATCGACATCAGGTTCGCTGTCATTTAGCTTGGGTCGGATATCCTGTTCGGGGAGATGTATTATACAATCCTATAGCTTTAGCCAAAACCGATAATACCGGCAAAATCTACGATGAGGGTGAGACGGCAATCGGTACAGGGCATATCAACCAAGACAGTGACAAAGTGTATGTCGAAAGTGGTGATTTTGAAATGCTTTTTTATGCCGTGGCTTTAGAATTTCCTCTGAGGGACGGCAGCTTAAAACGTATAGATCTTTCTTCCCGTGTTTTACAGAAATTGAGTTGTTCTTTGTAAGTATAGTAGTATACAATAAGTCATTTTTAGTCTCAGATTCCCAAAAAGAGCTTATGAAACTCAGTTATCATACGGACAAAAGTTTTTTTGTCTCTGCCAAAAGATAAAAGGATCCGGTGATCAACAAAGGGGTTTTTGTTTTTTTTGCCTTTTCAATGGAACTCTTTATAGCGTACACGTAATCGGACTCAAAAGTATATGACAATCCGGATTGAGTAAAAGACTTTTGCAATGTCTCTGGGGCTGATTGTTTTTCTGCTCCGGGAATTGTCAACGTGATGTTGTCTATATTTTTAAACAAGGGTGCAATGTGTTCCATGTCTTTGTCTGCAGCACAGGCAAAAAGTACAGCAGGCTTTTGAGAGCACAATGCAGAAAAGGTTTTTAGAGTGACAGAGATACTATTTATAGTATGGGCTCCGTCTAAAACTATAAGGGGATCGGTACTAATAATCTCAAACCGTCCCGGCAATGTACTGGAAGCTAAACCTCTTTCTATAAGTGATTCATCCATATCAGGAAACAGCAACTTTACCGTCAGCGCCGCCAAGGCAGCGTTTTTTGCCTGAAATTCTCCTAAAAGAGATAACTTCGTGTGTATGGGACGTTTAAACTGAGGGAGTGCAAACTCTACAGACATAGTGTAGTCCTGATTAAATTGGAAGGTGCAGTGCTCCACATAGTCCTGTAAAAAATAAATGGGACTTTCAGTTTCCGTTGCCTTGGCGGCAAATACGTCTCTGACAGAAGGCTTTGCGTCGGCAACAACCACCGGGACATGTTTTTTGATAATTCCGGCTTTTTCACCTGCAATTTTCTCTAAGGTATCGCCTAGGTACTCCGTATGTTCCAATTCAATGGGGGTAATAACGGAAATTGTAGGTACTAAAACATTAGTGGCGTCAAGGCGACCACCCAATCCTACTTCAAAAACGCCCCAGTCCACTTTTTTTTGCCGAAAAGCCAAAAAAGAAAAAAGAGTCACCAATTCAAACCAAGTGATAGGGCGTTGATTTATATCTTGGGATGGTAGGTTTTCAATGCCTTTTTTCAACTCCCGAAAAGCGGCTTCGTATACGCCTTTCTCTAAGGAACCGCTGGCTGTTCCTATTCTTTCGGAAAAATCTACAATGTGGGGCGAAGCGTAAAGCCCTGTCACAAAAGATGCCTCCTGTAAAATCGAAGCAATCATTTTTGAGACAGATCCTTTTCCTTTAGAGCCTGCCACATGGACGGAGGAAAAACTGTTCTGGGGTTCATGGAATACCTTGCACAGGTATTCCATAGTATCCAACCAAAACATATTTTTCTTGGGCAGGCGTTCAAAGTTTAAAAAAGAGTTCAACCATTTTTGGAGTGACTCCAAAGAGTAATCTTCCATAAAAGTTTATCTGCCACAACACTGTTTGTATTTTTTACCGGAACCGCAAGGGCAGGGGTCGTTACGTCCCACCTTTGGGGTGGAACGGACAACAGTTACGCTGTCTCCCTGACGTTGTTGGGCCATGGGACTGCTGTTGGCAGCCTGCCGGGCAGTTGCTCCGTTAAAGGCCTCTACGGCACTGTGTTGGGTGTTCATCTGTCGGACTTGTGGACCCTGTCTGGGAGCCTCTTTTTGTACTTTAACCCGGAATACACGGGAAGCAATTTCTGTCTTTATGGAGGCAATCATGTCATAGAAAATATTAAATCCGTCAATCTTATATTCTGTGAGAGGATTTTTTGAACCGTAGGAGCGAAGATACACAGCTTCACGCAAACCTTCCAATTCTTCCAAATGATCCAACCATTTCCTGTCGATAAACTGCACATACTGATACCGAATAAACATATTCAAATTGGCACTTCCGGCTAAAAGCTCTTTTTCCTGCAAATCTGACCGAAGCAAATTCTCTATAAAATCTCTTTCTTTGCCTCTGTTTTGCTGTAATTGTTCCGGTTCTACAGTAAGGCCAAAGGTTTGTTTTAGCTGATTTACCAACTCATTGGTTGCTGCTTCCTGCTGTTTTTTTCCGGCTGTTTCATAGTTTTCAAGAAGATCGTCAACAATATCCAAGGCAGAAGAGAAAACCCTGTCTGCTAAGTGGTCATCCAAAAGAATCTGATCCCTCTGTTCGTAGATAAACTTTCTTTGTTCGTTGAGAACGTCATCGTACTCCAAGAGGTGTTTTCGTATTTCAAAGTTTCTCTCTTCTACTTTTTTCTGGGCTTTTTCAATTCCTTTGTTGAGCCAAGGATGGTAAATGGGTTCTCCCGGCTGCATACCGATTTTTGACATAAGACTCTTCATCTTTTCACCACCGAAAAGACGCATCAAATCATCGTCCATGGAAATAAAAAACTTACTCCGTCCCGGATCTCCCTGACGTCCTGATCGTCCTCGTAACTGATTGTCGATACGGCGACTTTCGTGACGTTCCGTACCAATAACGTATAGTCCGCCTAAATTCTTTACCTTTTCGTAGTCTTTTAACCACTTTTCTTTTTCGATTTCCAAAGCTGCGTTAAACTGTTCCTCGGTGGCGGTGGTTCCGGCCCGCTTTCTGGCTCTGAATTCGGGATTGCCTCCCAACTTGATATCGGTACCACGTCCTGCCATGTTTGTGGCAATGGTAACGGCCCCTTCTGCACCGGCTTCTGCGATAATCAATGCTTCCCGAGCGTGATTTTTGGCATTCAAGACTTCGTGGCGAATACCTTTTTTTGTAAGCAAAGCAGACAAGTGTTCTGATTTTTCGATAGAGACGGTACCCACCAAAATAGGCTGCCCTTTTTGATGACACTCTGCAATCTCTTTACAGATAGCCTCCCATTTGTCGTGCTCGTTAAGATATACTTCATCGTCTTCATCAACACGGGCAACAGGTTTGTTTGTAGGAATAACAACAACTTGCAAACCGTAAATTTTATCGAATTCCACTTCTTCTGTTTCTGCCGTACCGGTCATACCGGAAAGTTTTTCGTACATACGGAAGAAGTTTTGGAAAGTGATGGTAGCCAACGTTCTGTTTTTCTTGGCGATACGGATATGTTCTTTTGCCTCAATAGCTTGATGCAATCCGTCTCCGTAACGGCGACCTTCCAAAATACGTCCGGTAAATTCGTCAACGATTTGTACTTGTCCGTCTTTTACAACGTAGTCTACATCCTGTTTGTACAAAACGTGAGCCCGGACAGCCTGAGTAAAGTAGTGGATATATTCAAAGTTTTCTTCGTCAAAGAGACTGCCGGTAATGAGGTTGTGCTTTTGAAGAATTTCTTCTATTTTGAGCATTCCCTGGTCGGTAAAAGAAATACGGCGGGATTTTTCGTCGATTTTGTAGTCACCTACGATGGTTTCACCCTGTGCTTCATCGGGATAATCACCTGTTTCAGGATTTTTCTCAGCTTCTTTCAGTTGGCCTACGTATTTATCTACTTCGTGGAACTTGAAAGTATCATCTTCTCCAATGCCGGAAATGATCAAAGGCGTACGGGCTTCATCTATCAAGATAGAGTCGATTTCGTCAACTACACAAAAAGCAAAACCCCGTTGTACTTTTTGGCTGGGATCTATTTGCATGTTGTCACGAAGATAGTCAAATCCCAATTCATTATTGGTACCGTAAGTAATATCGCAATTGTATGCCTTTTTTCTGGCATCATTATCCATACCGGAAATAATGGAGCCTACGGTAACGCCCAAGTAAGTGTATACAGGACGCATCCAGTCGGCATCTCGCTCTGCCAAGTAGTCGTTAACCGTAACAATGTGTACGCCTTTGCCTGTTAAACTGTTTAGGTATGCTGCAGCAACAGACATAAGGGTCTTTCCTTCACCGGTTTTCATTTCGACGATACGACCGGAATTCAACACAACTGAACCCATTAGCTGTACGTCGTAAGGGCGTTCCCCCAAAACACGCTTTGCAGCTTCCCTTGCCAAGGCAAAGGCTTCCGGCAAAATATCCTCTAAGGTTTCACCCTTTGATAATCTTTCTTTAAAAATCTGTGTCTGTTTCGGAAAGTCTTCCGGAGCCAGGGATTGAGCCCAACTTTCTTTTTCGTTGATTTGAGCAACTATAGGTAACAGCTCTTTTACATCACGTTCACGTTTTGAACCAAAAATAAATGTTAATACAGAATCAAGCATATATACAATGTACTATTTATCAAACACAATGGCAAGTATTACCTTTTATTTTCCCTTGACAAGAAAAAATAACCTCTTTATGCTGACAATATGTATATCGATTTTAAAAAAAATTGTTTTTACGTATTAGTTTTAGCTATATTATTGGGATTTTTTCTTGTTTCCTGTGATAAAAAAAACGAAGTTGTGTCTCTGTCTCAGGATAGTTTATTTGCTCTTGAATACGGTAATTTTGAGAATGAAGTTAACCTTTTCAGTTTATCACAACCTTCTGATGTGCACACATATATTACTATGCAGGACGGTTTTTTTTATATAGTTAACGGTGAATCAAAAAAGATTTTGGAGTTGAGCTCTTACGGAGATTTGATCAGCATATACTATAACGAAGGGACAAATCCGACTCCGGAATTTGCGGAGGATGATTTTGCCCAAGTGGCTTCTTCAACAAAAAAAGCTGTCTCGTATCCTTTTAATTCTCTAGGTCCCATCACAGTTGATTCCCACAAATACATATATGTGGTGGACACGTTGCCGGAAGCTCGGCAAGAAATGGATACGGAAAATCGTTTGCTTTTAAGTCAGGTGGTGTTACGGTTTTCTAATAACGGAGAATTTATCGATTATATCGGTCAACGAGGACCGGGAGGAGAGCCTTTCCCTTATATCCGTTCTCTGTACACTACACAGAATAATGAACTGGTGGTTGTATGTCAAACAAACACAGGTATGATCGTATATTGGTATGACGATACCGGTTATTTGCGTCATTCTGTTCCCTTTGATTCCTCTCAGTTACCCAATCCCTTAGCGGAGCAGACACCTATGGAAATGTTTGTCATGTTAGACAAAGTTATTCCTTCCCGTACTGAGGACAAGTTATACGTTAAAATAGACTATTATACCAGTACTGTAGATACAGCTTCCAATGTACAGTCCGGTATAGACTATACGTCAAGTTTACTGTTTCCTTTGGATGTTAATACGGGAAATTACGAAAAGCCGTTGACTATTCCCGTATATCAGCAGGAAGATACTGACGGTCTTACCCGTGTGGTGTATCCTTTGCCCTATGAGTTTTTAGGTGTAACGGAATCAGGTTGGTTTTTCTTTATTGTACCGGATGATACAGGGTACCATATTCAGATGATACAAAAGGACGGTTTAAGAATTCTGAATCGACACCTTGAGTTAAATCACAAAGATGTGCTGTATCACAACTTTTCTTTATCCAGTGAAGGCATAATATCTGTATTACTGGCTTACACGGACAATGTTACTGTTTCCTGGTGGAGAACAGACTCACTTATCGATTCAATTTTGAAAGAGTAACGGGGAAAATATGAAGAAAACCGGAGGAGACATTGAAGGTTACGGTGAGGATGAAGAAGTTCTGGTATATCACTACGGAAAACCGGGAGAACGATTGAAAAATGCGGATCCTACCGTAAAACAGTTTTATGCAGGAGAAGGTCCTCAGCCCCCAAAGGGAATTTTCAGGTCTTTAGTGCAAACTCGGGCTTCCCGTCTGTTGTTGGCGACGGTTTTGGGACTGTTTGTTTTTACTCTATTTAACAGCCTTCTGACCAAAGGTGAAAGTTATGATACCATTAGCGGTGTTAAAGTATCACTTTCTGCTTTTTCTTTTGAAGATAAAGTTTTTGTCAGTGTGAAATTTGAAGATAACGAAAAATATCAGGGAGATTCTTTTCCTGTATACGCAAAAGTCAGTTTTTATGACAGTCAGGGACAATTGTATTATCAAGAAGAGTCTTCTACGTTTTACACAGGAAAGGAAACTTTTTTACGGACATCTTTGACGGATTATGATATACTTTACGTAGAAAGCGAAATAATAATAGAACCAGAAAGCAGTGTATTGCGTTCTGAAGTTGTGCACAAATAGGGAAGGATGTGTATGTTGCAGTTTTACTTTTTATCTGTTTTGTTGAATGCCATTATAGGTCTTGTGCTTCTGTATGAAAAAAATAACGATTCCTTTGATGATTTAGACTTAATGTCGGAAGAACAGGAAAAAGGTGTGTTTTCTTTTATAGAAAAGGATAAGTTCACGCTGATTTTAGGTTTGTTGGGGGCATTGGTGGGTTTTGTCAAATTATTTTCCGTTGTAGGAGATGATGTGCTGATTTTAGGTGACTTGTTTCCGGCTCTTATGGGGCTTGTGGGTGGTTTTGCCATGTTATTGGATTATTACATGGCAGCACATACCCTTGATATGCCTACGAACAGAATCATACAGATAGTTTTTATTGATAAGCGAAAAATCGTAGCTATTATTTCTTTGGTAATTGCAACTCTTCATTTTATAATTCCACAGGTGGTATTTTTCTGATA